>CADBYQ010000109.1 GCA_902798865.1 Pseudoselenomonas ruminantium
CTTTGTGTTTGTGTCCGGTGATGCGTATGTGGATCATCCCAGTTTCGGCCCCGCCATTCTTTGTCGATTACTCGAAAAGCATGGCTATAAAGTAGGAATTATTCCCCAGCCGGACTGGCATTCTACCAGGGATTTTGACCGCCTGGGAAAACCACGGCTGGGGTTTCTTGTCTCTGCGGGGAATATGGATTCCCTCTTAAACAAGTTCACCGCCGCCAAGAAGATGCGCCATCAGGATGCCTATTCGCCGGGCGGCAAGTCCGGCTTCCGTCCGGAACGGGCGACGATTGTCTATTGTAACCGTTTGCGGGAGCTTTACCCGGATGTGCCAATCATCATTGGCGGCATTGAGGCCAGCCTGCGCCGCATGGCGCATTATGATTACTGGTCAAATGCTGTGCGCCGGTCCATTCTCGTGGACAGTGGGGCCGATTTGTTGATTTTTGGCATGGGCGAGCGAGCACTTTTGGAAGTGGCTGCCGATTTGCAGCAGGGTGTGGAGATTGGCAATATTCAGGATGTGCAGGGAACTTGTTTCAAGGTGCCCAATATGGATTACATCTGGGAT
Organism: Pseudoselenomonas ruminantium; assembly: GCA_902798865.1. Taxonomy (GTDB): domain Bacteria; phylum Bacillota; class Negativicutes; order Selenomonadales; family Selenomonadaceae; genus Selenomonas_A; species Selenomonas_A ruminantium_L. The sequence goes on from CADBYQ010000109.1 coordinate 569, forward strand.
TACCTGCCCCTGCCGTCTTATCAGGAGGTAAGCTCCAACAAGCGCAAATTTGCTGAAGCCTTTAAGCTGGAATACTTAGAGCAGGATGCCTTCCGGGGCAGAAAGCTCGCCCAGCAGAATGACGAATGGTGTGTGGTGCAGAATCCGCCGGCCAAGCCCCTCTCTGAGGAGCAGATGGATGAGATTTACGACCTGCCCTATATGCGGACCTGGCATCCCATCTACGATAAGGACGGCGGGGTGCCCGCCATTGCCGAGGTACAGTTCAGTCTCTTAAGTCAGCGCGGCTGTTTTGGCGGTTGCAATTTCTGTGCGATTATCTCCCACGAGGGACGGATTATTCAGCGGCGCAGTCATGCATCCCTGATTCGTGAGGCGAAGATTCTGACGCAGCAGAAGGGCTTTAAGGGCTATATCCACGATGTGGGCGGCCCTACGGCTAATTTCCGTCGCACGAGCTGTGATGGACAGCTCACGCGGGGCACCTGCCGCGGCAAGCCCTGCCTGTCACCAATCCCCTGTAAGAATCTGGTAGCCGACCATAGCGACTACATTAAGCTTCTGCGGGAGCTGCGGGCGCTTCCGGGGGTGAAGAAGGTCTTTGTGCGTTCCGGGGTGCGGTTTGATTATCTGCTGCTGGCTAAGGACGAGTTCTTAAAGGAACTTTGCGAGCATCATATCAGTGGCCAGCTCAAGATTGCGCCGGAGCATATTACCGACCGCGTGACCCGTCTTATGGGTAAATCGAACCGCAAGGTCTATGAGCGGTTTGTGGATAAGTTTACGGCGATGAATAAGAAACTCGGCATGAAGCAGTATCTTGTGCCGTATTTTATGTCCAGTCATCCCGGCTCGAAACTTGAAGATGCCATTGAACTGGCGGAATTTATCCGGGACAAGGGCTATCATCCGCAGCAGGTGCAGGATTTTATTCCCACACCGGGAACCCTTTCCACCTGCATGTGGTATACGGGCCTTGACCCGCTGACGGGCGAAGAGGTCTATTCGGCCAAGTCCCCGGAGGATAAGCTGATGCAGCGGGCGCTGATGCAGTATTGGCTGCCGAAGAATCAGGGCATTGTGCGCAAGGCGCTGACGATTGCCGGGCGGACGGATTTAATCGGCTTTGATAAGAAATGTCTGGTACGGCCGGCAAATGCTAAATTTGATCAGTCAAAGACGGATAAAAATAAATTGACCCGTCAAAAGACAACGAGAACGAAAAATAAAGTGATAAAGAAGGTGCGGCGATGAAGTGCCCATATTGTAAACAGAATGACAGTCGAGTAATAGATTCCCGGTCGGCAGATGATGGAGCAACCATTCGCCGCCGCCGCGAGTGTACGTCCTGCGGCCGCCGTTTTACCACCTATGAAGTGGTGGAAAAGCAGCCCTTGATGGTGGTCAAAAACGACGGCCGCCGGGAGGTCTTTAAGCGGGATAAAATCTTAAACGGCATTATCCGCGCCTGCGATAAGCGGGATATTTCGTTGGAGGATATCACCAATCTGGCAAACGAGATTGAGCGGGATATCCGCAACACGATGGAGCAGGAAGTCAGCACGGCCGATATCGGCAAGTTGGTGATGAGCAAGCTCAAGAGTTTTGACGAAGTGGCGTATATCCGCTTTGCTTCCGTGTATCGGAAATTTGCGGATATCAGCAGCTTTATGGAAGAACTGCGGGAGTTGCAGGCCCATAAGAGCGGGCAGGAAAAAGAGTAAGGCAGTAAGGAAAAGGAGTAAGGCATTTGGCTTGGGCATTAAGACAGGAGTTAAAGGAACAATTGGCGGCAGAGGAAGGCTATTACCGCTATCCCCTGGGCACGCGTCTGCCTGTGGCTCTGGCCTATCCAAATTCTTATTTCGTAGGCATGTCCAACTTAGGACTGCACATCATCTATGACCTGCTCAATAAGCGCAGCGATACGGCCTGTGAGCGGGTATTCCTGCCGGAACGCAAGAGCATTGAGCGTTATGAAAATACACGCACGCCGCTTATGAGCGTGGAAAACCAACTGCCCTTGCAGCAGTTTGCCATGATTGCCTTTGTGCTTTCTTTCGAGATGGATTATTTTAATGTCATCAAGATGCTGGAGCTGGGCAAGGTCAAGGTGCGCGCTGAGGAGCGTGGCGATATGGACCCGCTGATTATTGCGGGCGGCCCCTGTGCAACCTTCAATCCGGAACCTTTGTCGGCGGTGATGGATGCCTTTGTCATTGGCGAAGGTGAGGTCATTATGCCGGCGTTGATGGATGTGTTCTATCAGGCACGCAATGAGGGCGTATCCCGTCAGGAAATGCTGCGGCGCTTGGCACAGGTGCCCGGTGTCTATGTGCCATCCCTTTACGAGCACAGCTATGGGGGAGATGGCCGCTTGCAGGCGATTGTCCCTAGGGAAAATGCGCCTGCAAAAATCAGCCGCCAATGGGTGCAGGATTTGGATATGTACCCTGCCCATACGGTGGTGCGTACGGAAAATACGGAGTTTAACTTTTATTTGATTGAAACGGCGCGTGGCTGTGGCCGTCACTGCCGTTTCTGCATGGCAGGCTACTGTTTCCGCCGTCCGCGCAACCGCTCGCTTTCGGTGGTGACACGGGAGGTCAAAGAGGCTCTGCAGTATAAAAAGCGTATCGGTCTTATGGGCGCGGCTATCTCGGATTATCCGGAGATTAACGAACTCTGCAAGGATATTTTAGGAGAGGGACTATCCATGTCGGTGGCTTCCTTCCGTGCGGATTCGGTAACACAGGAACTGGTGGATTCACTGGCGGAAAGCGGGCTCAAGACGCTGACCATGGCGCCGGAGGCGGGCAGCTCCCGCATGCGCGCCATCATCAACAAGGGGATTGAGGAAGAACATCTCTTTAATGCTATGGATATGGGGCTGGCAGCCGGGATTCGTCATTTCCGCCTGTACATCATGATTGGCCTGCCCTTTGAGCAGGAAGAAGATGTGGAAGCCATTGTAGATTTGGCAGGGCGTCTCAAGGACTATATGGAGGAGCATGGCAGCAAGGGCACGCTGACATTAAGCGTCAATCCCTTCATTCCCAAGCCCTTCACGCCGTTTCAATGGCTGCCGATGGCGGATAAGAAATATGTGGAAAAAGCGGCCAAGGTCTTGACACAGGGCCTGCGCAAGCGCAAAAATATCATTGTAGGGGTGGAATCGCCCAAGGAAGCCTATATTCAGGGTGTGCTGGCCAGAGGTGACCGCCAGGTGGGCGAGGCCCTTTTAGCGGCCTGCGCTAATGGCGGCAGCAAGGCCTTTAAGCGCGCCATGAAAGACTGCGGCCTTGCCATGGATGATTATTTGTACCGGGAGCGGGCGGCAGATGAACTTTTCCCTTGGGAAAGCCTGGATATGGGCTTTAGCCGGGAATACATCTATCAGGAAATGAAAAAAGCTGAGGAATTAAAACCGACCATACAGTGTTTTGACGGTTGTCATCGCTGTGGCGTTTGTGGATAATGAATTTAGCAGCAATGGGGTGAGCTTATGAGTTTTGCATTGGAACATCTGGGCAGTAATCTGTGGCGGGGAAAGTTTTCCACCTTTGATGAAAATATCTGTCAGCACGCTTTTTCTGCCCGTCTGGGCGGTGCCAGCGCCAAACCTTACAAGGGGCTGAATATGGCGCTCCATGTCGGGGATGAAGCGGATATCGTCTGGGAAAATCGGCAGCGCTTCTTTCAGGCATTAGAATTAAAAGCGGAGAAATTAGTAACGCCGCAACAGGTTCATGGTGCCAATATCCGGCGGGTGTCCATGGATGATGCCGGCAGAGGGGCAAAAGATTATGCCGATGCCATCGCGGATACCGACGCCCTGATTACCAATGAACCGGGACTACCCCTGATGCTCTGTTTTGCCGACTGCGTGCCGGTTGTCTTCCTCGACCCGGAGAAAAAGGCCGTGGGCATTGCCCATGCAGGCTGGAAGGGAACCGTGGCCAAAATCGCGCGGGAAACCGTCTGGAAGATGCAGGAAGAATTCGGCTCAGAGCCGGGTGATATTTTAGCAGGCATTGGTCCCTCCATCGGGCCCTGCTGTTTTGCCGTAGGCGAAGAAGTGGCTGAAAAGTTCCGCGAAGCGTTTCCCAAGGCTGTGGATAAACTGATTGTTGAGCAGGAAGGGCAGCTCTATGTGAATCTTTGGGAAGCCAACCGCTTGCAGCTGTTGGAAGCCGGTGTTTCCGCAGGAAATATCGAGATGGCGGATACCTGCACCGACTGTCAGCACCAGTGGTTCTATTCCTATCGTGCTGATGGCGGGCAGACCGGACGCATGGCAGCCATAATTGCACTGAATCAATACTAATGGATTTCGCAAACAGGGGTGAGTGTTTTGGGGCAGGAAATAGCAGAACGATATCAAGATGTACTAGCCAAAATCGAAGCAGCTAAAGCACGGCGTACACAGGTGCCCAAAGATGCAGCGGTCACGCTGGTGGCGGTGACAAAGAATCACGATACCGCTGCCATGCGGGAGGTCATTGCCGCAGGGGCGCTAAATGTCGGAGAAAACCGTGTACAGGAGGCTAAGGCAAAATTTGCCGAAATCGGCAACGCCGTTACCTGGCATCTTATCGGTCACTTGCAGACCAATAAGGTACGGCAGGCGGTGAAATTTTCGGACCTGATTCACTCTGTGGACAGTTTGCATTTGGCCGAAGCCATCAGCAGCGAGGCTGCCCGCATTGATAAAGTGCAGGACATTTTGGTGCAGGTGAATTTAGCCAAAGAGGACAGTAAATCCGGTGTTTACCGCGAGGATTTGCAGGAAATGCTGCAAAAGGTGACGGCCCTGCCCAATTTGCGCCTGCGGGGGCTTATGTGTATGGCACCCAATTATGAGAATGTGGAAATGTGCCGCCCCTTGTTTCGGGAAATGTATAAAATTTATCAGGAAGTACAGGATTTAGACCTGCCGATGTCGAATATTAATATGTTATCGATGGGCATGACCCACGATTACGAGATAGCCGTGGAAGAAGGCGCCAATGTTGTGCGGGTTGGTACCGCCATCTTTGGACCACGCCAGTATTAATGAAGGGGACAAGTCATGAGTATAATCGATAAAGTTTGTGGAAAAATGGGTTTGATGGACCCGGCGGATGAAAAGCTGGATTTTGAAGAAGAAAAATTCAAAGAAGAACGCAATTACGAACCGGAAGAAGAGGAAGAGAGTTTTACGATGAGCCATGAACGCAGTGACAGTTCCCGTAATGTAGTAGATTTCCAGTCGGCAGCTTCAGCACGGGAAAGCAGCAGTGTGACCAATATGAAGATGAAGGTTATCGTCATTGAGCCCAAGACTTTTGACGATGCCCAGCAGGTAGCCAACAATCTGCGGGAGAAAAAGCCCGTAGTCATTAACTTTGAAAAGACCGAAGCCGACGATGCCAAGCGCATTATCGACTTCATCAGCGGCACGACCTATGCCCTGAACGGCGAAATCAAGAAGGTCGGCCATAATGTCTTCCTGTGTGCACCGAGCAATGTCAACGTGAGCTATACGGAAGAAGAAAAGAAAGTATCGGCAGAAATGCCCTGGCTGAAAAAATAAGGAACAGAATATATGGCAAGTGAACAAAAAGAAAAACTCATTCGTTTTTATAAGGGCACGGAAGGCGAAGAAATCGTCATCAAGCTTGTGGATTTGGCGGAAAATGTTTTGCGCACGCAGAAATTCCGCATTTCCGGCTTCCTTGACCCTTTCGGGCAGGAGATTGCCGAAACCGTTGCGGCAAACTACGGCAATATCCGTGTGGATTTTGCGGGTGGCTATCAGGGCGCAGAACGGGCAAGAGCCATTTTCATTCACGAGGACTTTGCCGGCACGCCGACGGGCTTTGGCATTGACTGTATCGAAGCCAAATGGAATGGCCAGTTTGCAAGACTCAGCCACCGCGATGTACTCGGCGCGCTGATGGGACAGGGCATCGAGCGCGATACCATCGGCGATTTGCTCGTCACCAATGATTCCGTGAAAATCATCTGCGAGGAAAAGATGGCGGATTTCCTGCTTGCGAACCTCGATAAAATCGGTGTAGTAGGCGTGGAGTGCGAGCGTTCAGACCTCAGCACCATTGCACCCAAGGAAGAACGCTGCAAGGAAATTCGCGCGACAGTAGCTTCTCTGCGTGTAGATTCCATCGCTGCCGCCGGCTTCGGCTCCTCCCGCAGTAAAGCTGCTTCGGATATTGCCGCAGACAAACTCAAAATCAACTGGCAGCCTGCCAAAAGCGCTTCGCAGAATGTCAAAGAAGGAGACATTCTCTCCATGCGCGGCAGAGGACGGCTGGAAGTGGCTGAGGTCAGAGGTACGACGAAAAAGGGGCGTACCGTTGTGGTGTTGAAACGGTATTTGTAAAATTTAGGACAAAAACCAATAGCAGAGTAAATCTGTATTTGCGAAGAAATCAACAAAGAGATTGTGAAATTCTATTTATTGCCGGAAAGTCCGTTGACGTAAAAGTGTCAACGGACTTTTTGTAAATTGCAGTTTGTCGGGAAGTTCAGTTCGAGCTAAAGGTATCCTGTTCATACGTGGTTAAGGGGCGAACGGGGAGTACTTTTTCTGTTTCCCGCTAAACGACCCCCTCGCAAAATAGAGCTGTCCAGCTACTCGCG
>CADBYQ010000110.1 GCA_902798865.1 Pseudoselenomonas ruminantium
CGAAAAGTATTACCACCTCCGCCCAAACTGAGCTGTAACAAAAATCTTTCAGTACGCACTGACAAACTGCAATTTTACGAGTAAAAGGTTGCGCTTCAATTTAGGCTTGACGGGTTCTAATTGACGGTATGATAGAAAAATGATAGAATTATCTTAAAGAAGGTGATAGCATGATAGAAAGCAGCAATATGGAATTCAAACGTGAATATACGGAAAGTATTCACAAGGCGGTGGTGGCTTTTGCTAATACGGACGGCGGCTGTATTTATATCGGGATTGAGGATGATGGCACAGTAGTAGGCGTGGCAGATGTAGATGATGTGCAAAAGCGTGTTATCAGCTTATGCCGTGATGGAATACAACCGAATGTGATGATGTTTCTATCATGTGATAGAACAGTGATAGAAAATAAAGATGTTATTCGTCTGCAAGTTCAGCGGGGGACGGATTGTCCTTACTATCTGAAGGGCAAAGGTATTCGTCCCGAAGGGGTGTATGTACGGCGTGGCCCAGTCAGTTTACCGGCATCGGAGGCACAGATTCGGAAGATGATTCGCGAAGCCGGAGATTTTCATTACGAGCAGGAACGTTCCTTGGAGCAGGAGCTGACTTTTAGGGAGACAGAGCGCTTTTTGCAGAAAGCAGATGTGCCTTTTGGTGAAGCAGAGCGCCGTACCTTGCACATTGTCAGCAAGGATGGCTTGTATACGAATTTGGGGCTGCTCTTGTCTGACCAGTGCCAGCATACGGTTAAGGTGGCGCTCTTTTCCGGGAAAAAGCAAGTGGTTTTCCGTGACCGGCGTGAGTTTTCTGGTTCGCTGTTGTTACAGGTCAATCAGGTGATTGAATATCTGGACTTTCATAATGCCTTGCATTCAGAGATTCGAGGCATGAAGCGGTTGGACAGTCGGGATTATCCGGTGGAGTCTTTGCGGGAAGCGATATTCAATGCTTTTGTGCATCGTGATTATGGTTTTAGCGGCAGTATTTTGGTGAGCGTTTACGAGGATAGGATTGAAATCCTGTCCTTGGGGGGGCTCGCGGAGGGGGTAACTTACAACGATATGATGCTGGGGGTGTCCATTCCACGTAATCCCAAACTGGCGGAAATTTTTTATCGCCTGCACTATATTGAGGCATTTGGTACAGGTGTGCAGCGTATTCTGACCGATTATGCGAATAGTGAGGAAAAACCGCAATTTTTGGTATCGGATAATGCCGTTAAGGTGATTCTGCCAAATCTTCATGCTGAATGGAATCATCCGGTGAGTTCTGTGGATGTTGTACAAGATGAACGGCAGGAGTATACATCTGAAATAGCAGCTGATGAAGGTGTTTATCAGTTGATAGTCGCAGGTCTGGACAGTCGCAAGAAGCTGCAGTCAGAATTAGGGTTTTCTCTAACGAAAACGGTGAATATTTTGCGGAAACTGTTGGATGAAGGCAGAATTCAGCGGGTGGGCAATGGCAAGAATACACGTTATCAGTGCAAATGATATTAGAATTATATTAGCAATAGAAAGAAAGTTCGGCTAGGAATTACATTTTTATCCGAACTTTTTTATATAAATGAAAATGTTAGATAATTATAATAGAATTGACGATTTTTATGAGATTTGTTAAAATAGATTTGTCCGATTTGGATAATTTAGGATGGCAATTGTTTGCGGAAAAACGTTGCTATCTCATTAGTGGTGGTATGAGAGAAGGGGATTTGATTATGAAAAAATTGACTGGTGCAATATTGGCGGCTTTTGTGTTTGCTGTAGGCTCGCAAGGACTGGTTAGTGCAGCTGCGCCGATGGATCTTGATTTGAATGGTCCTGCGTTAGTCATGTTGGATGATGCTGCTGACGAAGAAGAAGAAGCTTCCGCAGAGCCGGCACAGGCTGAGGAAGAAAATAATGAAGAAGAGCCTGCGGCACAACAAGAACAGCCTGCAGATGATGCAAACGATGACGATGAGGCATAAAGCGCGGTTAGCAGGATAAATTGATATTCGTGAGAAACGTTGCAAGCATCCGCCCGTATTTCGGGTGGGTGCTTTGTTTTTCACCTGAAATATGATAAGATAAATGAGTATTGATAAAAACTGGCAGGAAATCTGCCATACAGATAGGGGATAATCATTTTGCTTACACCAATGGACATACACAACAAGGATTTCAAACGCAGCTTTCGTGGCTACAATGAAGACGAGATTGATGATTTCCTTGATAAAGTTGTAAATGACTATGAAAAACTGTTCCGGGAAAATGACCGGCTGAAGGAAGAACTGGCTCGTGCGAAGAAGGATAACGAGCAGTATCAGCAGTTGGAGCAGAATTTGAAGGATACGCTGCTCGTGGCACAGAAGACAGCTGAAGAAGTGACGAGCAACGCCCGTAAGAATGCCGAGGAAACCCGGGATAATACGGCAAAAGAGTGTGCCAACAAATTGCAGGAAGCCGAGATGAAGGCAGAAAAAATCATTGCTGAAGCGAAGAACAAAGCGCAGGCGATTGTAGAGGAATATGACCGTCTGGTGCGGGAGAAGAACACCTTCCTGCGCAAAATCAAGGTGACGCTGGAGTCTGAACTGGCGGTTATCGATGAAACGATGAAGCAGATTCCTGACCCCGAGAAAGAAGAACGGGAAAAAAATGCTATGGGCACGCAGGCAGAAGCACTGCAGAAGGCCGTGTCCGAGCATCAGGCCGTTCCCTATGAGGCTAAGGAACTGGCCGAGGATGATAAGCAGGAGGGCTAAGGCAGATTGGCAATAGGAATGTTTTTGGTCCTGTTGGCCTTAGACCAACTGGTGAAGTTTTTGGTCATGCTGACCATGACCCCGGGAGAGAGCGTTCCCGTAATCAAAAACGTCTTTCATATTACCTATGTGCTGAATCCGGGAGCGGCTTTTGGTATGCTGCCCCATCAAAGCTGGTTCTTTATTTTGGCCGGTGCAGTAATGATTGCTGCTTTTGGCTATTATTATCCCCGGCTGAAACGTCAGTCGGCGTATTTTCATTATGGCTGTGTGGCACTGCTGGCCGGAGCGGTGGGCAATCTTATTGACCGCATCCGCAGCGGGTTGGTGGTGGATTTTTTCGACTTCCGGATCTGGCCGGTGTTTAATATTGCCGATATTGCCATTGTCCTGGGGGTAGCCAGCATGATTTACGCCATACTATACAAGGAAAAGGAAACGGATGAATAATATGGACCCTGTTGTATTTACGGCGGAAGAAAAAGGGCAGCGGCTCGATGTGTTCGTAGTGGAACGCTTTCCGGAACTTTCCCGCTCGCATGTGCAAAAACTCATTGAGCAGGGAAATGTGCTGGTCGATGGAACGGTGCGTAAGGCCAACTATAAGCTGCGGGGCGCAGAGGCAGTGCAGGTAACTGTGCCGCAGGCAGAACCCATAAGTGTAGAGCCGGAGGATATTCCGTTGGATATTCTCTATGAGGATAAGGACATCATCGTGGTGAATAAAGCGCGTGGCATGGTGGTGCACCCGGCGTCCGGCGTGTACAGCGGCACGCTGGTCAATGCGCTCCTTTTCCATTGTCAGGATTTATCCGGCATCAACGGCGAAATCCGTCCCGGCATTGTTCATCGCTTGGACAAGGATACGAGCGGAGTGATGGTCTGTGCCAAGAACGACACAGCCCATCTGGACTTGGCCGAGCAGATTCGCACGAAAACGGCGCACCGCACCTATTGGGCGATTGTGCATGGCAATATCAAAGAAGAAGCGGGCATTATCAAGGGCGATATTGGCCGTCATCCCACTGACCGCAAGAAGATGGCCATTGTGCGGGAAAATGGCAAACCAGCCGTTACGCATTTTAAGGTGTTGGAGCGGTTTGGGGACTACACTCTAGTGGAGTGTCAGCTTGAAACTGGCCGCACCCATCAGATTCGCGTGCATATGACCAGCATTGGTCATCCGCTTATAAATGACCCCAAGTACGGGCCGAAAAAATCATCCCCCTTCGCCATTAATGGTCAGGCGCTGCATTCTCTGCAGCTGACCTTGACGCATCCTGTGACGAAAGAGGAAATGACGTTTACGGCACCACTTCCGACCGATATGGAGAAAATCTTAACCGGCTTGCGCAATAAGCGCAGCAAGTCACAGCAGTGAGCAGGAGGCGAGAATATGGAATTTATGGACAAAACCGTCCTGATAGACAGCGAAGGTATCCGCCGGGCATTGACCCGCATTGCCCATGAGATTGTGGAAAAGAACAAGGGCGTGGATAATATCGTTCTTGTAGGTATTCGTACCCGTGGCGTGCCCATTGCGGAACGTCTGGCCGAGAATATCGAAAAAATTGAAGGCCAAAAGCCGCCTGTGGGCGTGCTCGATATAACCTTATACCGGGATGATTTGTCCACGCTGGCCTATCAGCCGATTGTACGCCCCACGGAACTGCCGGTGGATATTACGGGCAAAATCGTTGTGCTGGTAGATGATGTGCTTTATACGGGGCGGACGATTCGCGCTGCGCTGGATGCGGTCATTGACAATGGCCGCCCTAAAACGATTCAGCTGGCGGTACTGGTGGACAGAGGTCATCGGGAACTGCCGATTCGTGCTGATTTTGTGGGCAAGAATGTGCCGACATCTTCCAAGGAAGTAATTAGCGTACAGCTGCAGGCAACGGATGAAGCGGAAAATGTAATTCTGCGGGAAGTTGTTGAATAAAATTTAATTTAGTGATGTATGCCAGAGCAGAAAGATTTTCTGCTTTGGCTTTTTTGTAGGGGGAGAACTGTGCAAACGGTAAGTAATGTATTGAATTTAGTAAAGGAAGCGATAAAACCTGCGCTGCAAAAAGCACAGGTGGTAGTGGATGCTACAGCCGGCAATGGTCATGATACCTTGTTTTTGGCAGAGCATACTGCCGAGACGGCAAAAATCTATGCCTTTGATATTCAGGAAACGGCGTTAAACAATACGCGGGCGATAACGGCTGATTATGCTGGGCGGATTAATTATGTTTTAGCCAGTCACGATAAAATTGCCGAATTGGTGTCCGGGCCTATTGATGTGGCGATGTTTAATCTTGGCTATCTGCCTGGCGAGGAGCATTGTGTTACCACCAAGAAGGAAAGCACGATGACCGCGGTAAAGCAGGTGTTGGATAAGTTGAGCTGTAATGGGGTATGTGTGATTGTTGCCTATCCCGGGCATGAAGCAGGAGCACAGGAGGCGTCCTGTTTAGAGGCGTTTTTTGCGGTGCTGCCGAGGAAGGATTATACGGTAGGTTGTTATCGTCTGCTCAATCATGCGCGGACGGCACCTTATGCTTATGTAATCGAAAAAGTGCGGTAAAGAGGGATTATTATGTGGAAAAAGAAATTAATGGCGGCTGTTTTAGGGTTATGTCTTAGCTTGCCCTTGCCAGTTTTTGCTTCGGTGCAGAAAGATGGTGTACATATCACCATTCTGCATACCAATGACATCCATGCGCGGGTGCAGAGTACGGATGATGAGGGCAAGACCATTGGCATGGATTGGCTGGCAGCTGCTATTTGGGCGCAAAAGGGAGCTGATGAAGATACATTGGCTTTGGATGCCGGGGATACGTTTCATGGTTTGACGCTTATTAATCTGAGCCGGGGCAGTAATATGGCTATGCTGATGAATCTCTCAGGTTTTGATGCTATGACCCCGGGAAATCATGACTTTAATTTTGGCAGTCAGCGGTTAATCGAACTTGCCCGTATCCTGAATTTTCCCGTGTTGAGTGCAAATCTCATGGATAAGGATAAAACACAGTATATTTTCCGTCCGTATAAGAGTTATGATTTCAATGGGGTTAAGGTAGCGGTAATAGGCCTGTCCACGCCAGAAATAGCCTACAAGACAAATCCCTTCAATGTGAAAGATGTTGCCTTTGCCGATCCTATTGCTGCGGCGCAGGAATTAATACCTAAACTGCGCGCCTCGCATGATGTAGTAATCGGGCTTATGCACATGGGACTTGATAAGAGTTCAGTGATAACGACAGAGCAAGTGGTCAAGGCGGTGCCGGGCTTTGATGTCATCATTGATGGTCATAGCCATACAACACTGCCTAAGGGGATGAAAGTGGGCAATACGCTTATCTGTCAAACAGGCCGGTATGGTCATGCCCTGGGCAAGGTGGAACTCGTAGTGAAAGACCATAAATTGCGCAAGGTACAGGCTTCGCTGTTAAACCGCCAGGGGGTAGAAAAACTGGCAAAAACGCCTGATGAGGGCGTAGCACAGGCTTTGCAGGAAATCAATATGCAGGTGAAAATGGAAACGGAAACCGTAGTAGCAGAAAGTCCGCGGGAGCTTACTGCTGCGCGGGAGATTGTGCGCACGCAGGAGTCGGAACTGGGGAATCTCACTGCGGATGCTTTGCGGCAGGCAACAGGAGCAGATGTGGCTGTGGTCAATGGTGGCAATCTTCGTACCAGTCTTCCTGCGGGAAAGATTACCAAAGGTGCCGTGCTGGATGTTTTCCCGTTTAACAATCGGGTGTTCACTTTGGCTGTGGATGGCAAAACGCTGAAATCTATGCTGGAATTATCCGTGCAGTATTTGCCGGCTGCTTTTGGTGGCTTCCTGGATGTCAGCGGCATGACCTTTACTGTAGATACCAAGGCTCCTGCAGGTCAGCGTGTCAGCGAGGTCAAAGTGCAGGGGCAGCCATTGGCAGAGAGCAAGAACTATACGGTGGCGGTCAATGACTTTACGGCTTTTGGGGGCGATGGTTATGAGATGTTGAAAGGGGCACAGCTGAAAGGTGACTTTGGCTCGCTGGAAGACATTTTTGTGGAGTATTTGCAGAAAAATGGGTTGCAGGGAATTGAGGTGGGACGCATTACCATGAAGTAGGTTTGGCTAACTTTTGCATGCTAAGACGCCCGGTGGCTGATAATACTTTTCCTTTGCTTAGGCAGACTTGCCAAACGCGACGGAAAAGCATCATCAGCCACCGGGCTTTTTCGTAAATTGCAGTTTATCGATGTTATTGCGAGCTTTATTTTGACTGTTACAGCTCAGTGGGGGGCGGAGGTGGTAATACTTTTCGCCGTTGCACGAAATGACCCACAAGTAAATGTAGGGGCTTTTTAGGCACATGCGCCGGGCAAGACCGGCGGCGCGTATGTTCATATCAGTGTTTAGTTTATGCCGTTTGTGGGCCAGTCCTCACTGCGTTCGGACAGTCGTT
>CADBYQ010000111.1 GCA_902798865.1 Pseudoselenomonas ruminantium
CAAGGAGACATGGAGTTCACGGAGTTCATGGAGTTCCATAACAATGAAGATGGGACACTGTCGATTATGCTCAAGCATATCGGCAATATTGTAAACCGTGGCTGATAGGAGATGACTATGCAAGTAAATGGCGATTTAGCCAATATCAAAACGTATATTCTGGAAAAACTTAAGGCCCTCTATGATATGCGGGTGCCCATCGGGCAGATTTCCACGCGGGAACTCAATGAGGAAATGCTCGCCATCACCGAGGATACGGACAGGGAAGTGGCGGTATACCTAAACCGTCAGGGCAAGGTGATGCAGGTATCCTTGGGCGATACCGCGACGGTGGATTTGCCAGAGTTCAAGCAAAAGACCCGCTCGGATTTGCGCCTGTCGGGGATTCGCTGCATTCATACCCATCCGAGCGGAGATGTGCGTCTGAGTGCGCCGGATTTATCCTCCCTGCGCCGCCTGCGCTTTGACTGTATGGCGGCCATTGGGCGCAAGGATAAAAAGATTATCGGCTGTCTGGCCTTCTTTGCGGGCGAAATGAGCGAGGACGGCACGCAGCTGCTGACGCAGTATGGCCCCGCAGAGGATAAGATACTCGCGCAGATTAACTTGAATCTTTTGGTGACTGTCGTCAATAAGAAATTGGCGGCGCAGAGCACTAAGAGCACCGATGATGAAGTGGAGCGGGCTATCCTTGCGGGTGTGGAGCGGCCTGGCAGCAGCTGGCCCATTGAAGAATCCATGGCGGAGCTTGAACGCCTAGCCGACACAGCCGGTGCCAAGGTTGTAGCCACCTTTACCCAGCGCAAGGAAAAGCCGGATGCGGCGTTTTTCTTAGGCCGCGGGAAGGTCAATGAGCTGGCGATGGAGATTCAGAACTTAGAAGCGACGCTCCTGATTCTCGATGATGAACTGACGCCTTCCCAGCAGCATAATTTAGAGCGGATGCTAGGCGTCAAAGTCATTGACCGTACGGCTTTGATTCTCGATATCTTTGCCCAGCGGGCGCGCTCCCGTGAGGGCAAGCTGCAGGTGGAGCTCGCGCAGCTCCGCTACAATCTGCCCCGTCTTAGCGGGCAGGGGTTAGCACTATCCCGCCTTGGCGGCGGCATCGGTACCCGCGGGCCCGGTGAAACGAAGCTCGAAGTGGACAGGCGGCGCATCTACAGCAAGATTCACGATATCGAAGAACAGATTGACGGCATGAAGAAAAGCCGCAGCCTGCACCGCAAGCGCCGCAAGGAGTCGCAGATTCCGCTCGTGGCACTGGTGGGCTATACCAATGCGGGCAAGTCCACACTCTTAAATAAGCTTACGGGTTCCGAGGTCTTTGCCGAGGATAAACTCTTTGCGACCCTCGACCCGACAACCCGCCATCTGCAGCTGCCGGAAAAGCAGGAGATACTGCTGACCGATACGGTAGGCTTTATCCAGAAGCTGCCCCATACTTTGGTCAAGGCCTTCCGGGCAACCTTGGAGGAAGTGCAGGAAGCCGATTTGCTCCTGCATGTGGTCGATTGCAGCAATGAAAACCTCGAAGCGCAGATTGAAGCCGTGGTGGCGGTGCTCAAAGAATTAGAGGCAGACAGCAAACCCGTGCTCTATGTCTTTAACAAGGCCGACCAGCTCGCGAATCCGCATATAAGAGAACAGCTCTTACATGGGCGTGATGGCGTCTTTATCTCCGCCATGACGGGAGAAAATCTCGATGGCCTGCAGCGCCGTATCGAAGGCTTTTTTCAGGAAAGTCAGGTGCGCATGACGCTCTTGATTCCTTATGATGAAGGGGCGGCAGTTACGAAACTGCATAAGTTAAATGCCGTGGTGGAAACGGCGTATGAGGAGACAGGCACAAAGGTAGAAGTGCGTCTGCCCTTATCGGAAAAAGATAATTTCACGAAGTATGAATTAAAGGAGTAAGTTTACATTGGCTTTTTCACAGAAAATCGTTGACTTGAAGAAGGAAGTATTGGCAGAGTCGCAGGAGCTTTTTGCGCATGTGGATGCGATTGCCGAGGAAAATACGCTGAAAGTGCTCGATGCCATGCGCGAATGCAAGGTGTCCGACGCGCATTTCAACACGACTTCCGGCTATGCCTATGACGATATCGGCCGCAGCAAGCTCGAAGAACTCTATGCGAACATCTTTGGTGCAGAACGCGCTTTGGTGCGCACACAGTTTGTGTCCGGCACCCATGCGCTGGCCACGGTGCTGTTCGGTATCCTGCGTCCCGGTGATGAGCTCGTATCGCTGACGGGCAAACCCTATGATACCATGCAGACGGTTATCGGCTATGACAATCCCAGCCCCGGTTCCCTCAAGGAATTCGGCGTGCTTTATAACGAACTGCCCATGATTGATGGCAAAGTCGATATGGACGGCATCAAAAATGTTATCAGCGACAAGACCAAGATGGTGGAGATTCAGCGTTCCCGCGGCTATAGCATGCGAAATCCCCTGTCCATCGAGGACATCAAGGCCATCTGTGCCGAAGTACACCGCCTTAAGCCGGACTGCGTCTGCTTTGTGGATAACTGCTATGGTGAGTTCGTGGATACATTAGAACCGACACAGGTGGGCGCCGATATTATGGCCGGGTCGCTGATCAAGAACCCCGGCGGCGGCATTGCGCCTACGGGCGGCTATATCGTCGGCAAGGATAAGCTGGTGGAACTGGCTTCCTATCGTCTGACGGCGCCGGGCATGGGCGATGAACTGGGCGCAAGCCTGGCCAATAACCGCCTGCTGTTCCAGGGGCTGTTCCTGGCTCCCCATGTGGTGGCGCAGTCCATCAAGGGCGCTATCTTTGCTGCCGGCATGTTTGCCCGCTTAGGTTACAAGACCCTGCCGCTGCCCACGGATGTGCGCGGCGATATCATTCAGGCCATCGAGCTCGGCACTGCCGAAAAGATGGTGGCTTTCTGCGGCGGCATTCAGAAGTATTCTCCGGTGGATTCCTATGCGGCACCGGAGCCTTGGGATATGCCGGGCTATGCCGACCAGATTATCATGGCGGCAGGTACCTTCGTGCAGGGCGCGTCCATTGAATTCAGTGCCGACGGTCCGATGCGCGCACCTTATAACGTATACCTGCAGGGCGGCCTGACCTTTGAACATGCCGTTATCGGCATTATGGGTGCAGCGCAGGCCATTGAGAATTTGGACAAGTAAAACTAAATATAGCAACTCTTTACAAAAAGCATAAAAATAAGGTATGATAAAGGAGCAGGGATGGTGCAGGCCGCCCTGCTTTTCTGCGATAATGGATGATATTGATTTAGAATAGAGGTTGTTATGTTAATCGAATTTAAGAACAAACGGCGGCTGCCCGCCGTAGACATTTTTCGGGGATTGGCTATTGCCATAATGCTGTTGGTCAATTCCCTGCCGAACTTTGAACAGGCTTATCCGCTTTTGCTGCATGCTCCCTGGGCGGGGCTCACGCTGGCGGATTTGGCTTTTCCGGGGTTTGTCTTCATTATGGGCGCAGCAGGGGCTTTGTGGTTTCCTAAGCATAAAGGGGACAATCCATGGGATAAGTTCAATATCATCTTCCGGCGCTCAGCGCTGTTGATTTTGTTGGGCATCGTGTTGAACCAGTTGCCACTCTTATTGCAGCATATTTTTTATCCGCCTGCCGGTGTTTCTCTATGGACGGATATTGCCGAACATGGACGGTTGCTGGGCGTTCTTCAGCGCCTTGGGTTGGTGTATTTTTTCGGTATGATTATCACCTGGTGGCTGCGCAGTGAAAAACTGATTGCCATTATGGCGTTATTGCTTTTGTTCTTGTCCTCTACCTGTTTTCATCTTTATGACACCACCAATCCGTTCAGCCCGGACAATAACATCAGCATGCTGATTGATGGCTTGTTCCCCGGTGCTGCCCATTGTTATCAGGGAAAGGCGTTTGACCCGGAAGGTCTTTATGGGACAATTGCGGCCACGGCGTCCTTTTTGTGGGGCATGCTGGCAGGGCGGCAGTTGACCTTGGAAAGCGCGCCTGTGTTTGAGCGTGTGCTGTTGCTGCTGGTTAGCGGTACGGTTCTGTTGATTATGGGCGGCGCCTGGAGCTATTTGGACATTATCAGCAAACAGCTGTGGACGGCGCCTTATGTACTGCTGACCAGTGGCGGCTTTATGTTGCTGTTGGGGCTTTTGCAGATGTCGTGCAGTTTGTTTCCTGATTTTACGGAGTGGCTTTTTACGCCGTTCCGCTTATTGGGGCATAATCCGCTGTTTATGTTTGTCGTTCCGGATAGAATATTGTTGTTCCTTTGGTATCTGCCGGTTCAGGGTGTGCCGGTTTATGTCTGGCTTTGGCAAAATACGCTGCTGGGGGTATTGGGGGCACCGCTCAGTATACTGGTTTATGCCGCGCTTTGGGTAATACTCTGGCTCCCGGTAGCCAATTTTCTCTATAAACGGCAGATTATTTTCAAGTTGTAAGAGGAGGTTATGATGATGAAATTCTTGACGGTCAAATGGAAATGGGTCTTGGGATTAGCAGCCATGCTGGTCGTGGCTGTCTATGGCAGCATGCCGGCGTTCAGTGCTCCGGCAATTCCACTGCGGGGCGTGGTGGAAGGTTTTTATGGTACGCCCTGGTCGCAGGCTGACCGGCTTTCCATGCTGCAATTCTGCCATGAACATAAGCTGAATGCCTATATCTATGCGCCAAAAGACGATGCCTATCACCGCGCAAAATGGCGGGAGATGTATCCGGCAGATAAGATGGCTGATTTGCAAGCCTTGATTGACGAGTCCAAAAAACAGCAGGTCAAATTTATCTTCGCGATTTCCCCAGGATTGGATATTCACTTTAGTGGGCAAGAAGCCGAACAGGATAAACAGGCTATGCTCAAAAAACTTACTGCCATGTACGATATGGGCGTAAGGGACTTTGCGATTTTCTTTGACGATATCAAAAATAAAGACGGCAAGGGACAGGCTGAATTTTTGAACTGGGTAAACGCTAACTTTATTGCCCAGCATAAGGACATCAATCCCTTAATCGCCGTACCGACGGAATACTTCCGGCAGGATATGGAAAGCGAAGGGCAGATAAAGGAATACACAAAGGAATTTTCCACGACGTTGGACAAGGATATTCTCGTGCTCTACACGGGGGAAAAGGTCGTGCCGGACGGACTCCGTGATATGGACTATGCTCGTGCCAATAAACTCTATGGACGTCAGTTGGGCATTTGGTGGAACTATCCTGTCAGCGACTATCTGGAAGCCAAACTGGCGTTGGGGCCTGTGGAAAAATTGCCGATGGCGGCAGAAATTCCGGCGATTTTCTTTAACCCCATGAAACATGCGGAGCTTTCCAAGATTTCGCTGGCCACGGGGGCAGATTATGCCTTAAATCCCGGCAAATACGATGCACAGAAAGCATGGCATAAAGCCATTAAGGCACAGTATGGCAGCCTGGCTGAGGATATGGAAGCCTTTGCCGACCAAAGCCAGCATATGGTGGTGAGCTGGGCGGTTATCGGCCCGGAGGACGGTGCGGAATTGCGTCAGCAGATGAATGCTTACTGGCAGAATCCCAACGACGAGAGCCGGAAAAAACTGCTGGCTGACTTGTCAAAACTTGACCAGTCAATCGTGAAACTGCAGGCAGAACTCCCCAAAAATATTCTGAAGGAATGTCAGCCGCAGTTAAAACAGCTGCAGCGCATTGTGCGGGCAGATATGCTGGGGTTGCAGGTACTGGCAGGGGAGAAACCAAAGGCTGATTTTACTAAAGCTTTAGAAGAAGTAAAGGCGCATGACAAAGACGCACGGATTTCCGAAACAGCGGCAAGAGCCTTTGCGAATGAATTATATACACATATGAATGATTGATAATATTACTCAATTAACTTGACAACTCCGTTGTTGCCCGTTAAAATGGGTTTTGTTCTCATTTAGAATATCCCCAAGAGAGGAGTTGTTGAACTTGAAAAAGTTAATGAGTATACTGTTAGTTGCACTATTCTGCATAGCAGCAGTTGGCTGTGGCGGGGAAAATGCCGCCAATAAGGATAAGAAGGAATTTACGATTGTCACGTCCTTCTATCCTATGTACATTGATGTGCTGAATATCACCAAAGGGGTCGAAGGCGTCAAGGTAGTCAATATGACCAAGCCGCAGACCGGCTGTCTGCATGATTATCAGCTGACCACTGAGGACATGAAGACCTTGGAAAGTGCCGATGTATTTGTCGTCAATGGTGCTGGCATGGAAAGCTTTTTGGAAAAAGCAGCCAAGCAGAATCCGAAGATGAAGACCGTTGAGGCGTCCAATTACAAGGATATCAATCTGCTCAAAGACGGCGACGAGGAAAATCCGCATGTATGGCTGTCGGTGACTTATGCCATTGCCCAGGTCAAGGCGATTACCGCCGAGCTTTGTGAAGCTGACCCTAATCATAAAGATGCCTATCGCAAGAACGCGCTGGACTATTGCATGAAACTCGAAAAGCTCAAAGAAGAAATGCACAACGAGCTGGATAATCTGCCGCATAAGGATATCGTGACTTTCCATGAAGCCTTCCCTTACTTAGCCAAGGAGTTCAAGCTCAATATCGTCAGCGTAATCGAGCGTGAGCCGGGCACGGAACCGACGCCGCAGGAGCTGGAGGATACGATTAAGCAGGTGAAGGGCCTTGATACCAAGGTACTCTTTACGGAACCGCAGTATTCACCGGCGGCAGCCGAAACGATTGCGCGGGAGACGGGCGCGAAAATCTATCAGCTTGACCCGGTGGTAACGGGCGAGGCCAACGAAGGGGCCATTGATGCTTATATCGACACCATGAAAAAGAATATGGCGGTGCTCAAAGAAGCCTTGCAGTAAATTGCAGTTTATCGATGTTCTTACGAGATTGAATTTATTTGTTACAGCTCAGTTTGGGCGTAGGTGGTAATACTTTTCGCCGTTGCACTAAATGACCCACAAGTAAATGTATGGGCTTTTTAGTCACCTGCGCCGGGCAAGACCGGCGGCGCATATGTTCAGCTCAATATTTAGCCTATACCGTTTGTGGGCCAGTCCTCACTGCGTTCGGACAGTCGTTCCACGGCGAAAAGCATCACCACCTCCGCCCTAAGTGATGTCCGTACAAACCGTCATTTT
>CADBYQ010000112.1 GCA_902798865.1 Pseudoselenomonas ruminantium
AGGGATATTGACCATATTACCATTCGCAGTGCTAAGGACAGTCGGATTATTTATCGTCTGACCACGCGGTTTGGTTACGCAGAAGAAGAATTCAAAGCAGTATAAACATAAGCCTTTCCATTGCGAAGGGCTTTTTCTTATGCAGGAATACTTTAGATTAGAACGAATATATTAGCACAGAATGAGTATTGGATGTGATTTTTTGCAACTGACGGATGGAATACAATATGTGAACGGCGTAGGCCCAAAGAAAAAGGCTGAACTTAACCGGTTGGGGCTTTTTACAGTTTATGATTTGCTGACGTATTTTCCCCGCACCTATGAGGACCAAAGTGTGCTTACGAAGATTTCGGAACTGCAGGCCGGAGAAAAGGCCACGGTGGCCGGTACGATTATGAATGTGTCAGAACGCCAAGGCGGACGGCGAGGGATGTCCATCCTTATGGCGTTGATTGGCGATGGCACAGGAATCCTGCAGGTGACTTGGTTTAATCAGAAGTATCTAAAGCCTAAATTAAAAGTGGGCAGGAAAGTTTTTGTCACGGGAAAGGCAGCGTATGCTTTTGGCGGGCGAGGACAGTTTGCCATGAGCCAGCTGAGTAGTTTTCAGATTCTCGATGAAGATGATGCACCGGAAAATATGACGGGGATTATGCCGGTTTATCCGGCTACGGAAAGGCTGAATCAGAAGTTTTTCCGCAAGCTGTTGCAGGGACTATTGGCGACGGATTTAACGATAAGTGAATTGATTCCGCAAAGTGTGGCCGCGCGCTATCGGCTGCTATCCAGAAAGACAGCGTTGCACGATATTCACTTTCCGGCAGATTTTGCGGCGCTTAAGGCTGCCCGCAATCAGCTGGCCTTTGAGGAACTCTATTTGATTCAGTGCGGCCTTTTGCTCTTAAAACGGCAGGCGCGGGAACACAGTCAGGGGATTCGCCATTTGCTTTCCAGTGAGCTAGTGGCAAAACTTCTAAAGTCTTTGCCTTTTGCCCTGACCAATGACCAGCAGCGTACCTGGCAGGAAATTCAGCGGGATATGGAAAGCCCGTTGCCTATGCGTCGCCTGGTACAGGGCGATGTTGGCTCCGGCAAGACGATTATTGCCATGCTGGCGCTTACCAAGACGGTGGAAAATGGCTATCAGGGAGCATTGATGGCCCCTACAGAGATTTTGGCGAGCCAACATTATGAGGGCTTTTGTCAGCAGTTAGCAAAGCTTGGGATTCGCGTTGGTTTTTTGTCGGGCAGGCTGACCAAGAAAAAGCGGGAGGAAATGTACGCGCAGATTGCTGCACAGGAAGTGGATATTGTCATTGGCACCCATGCGCTGATTCAGGAGGGCGTAGAGTTTGCCAAACTGGGCCTCGTGGTAACGGACGAACAGCACCGTTTTGGCATTGCCCAGCGGGCGGAATTGGAGAAAAAGGGAAACCTTATGCCGGATGTGCTCGTTATGACGGCAACGCCGATTCCCCGCACGATGACGTTGACGGTCTATGGGGATTTGGATGTATCCCTTATCCAACAGTTGCCACCGGGGCGGCAGCCAATTCGCACCTTTGTGCGCAAGCCGGACAGGCGAGAGTTGATTTATGACTATGTTCATCAGCAGTTAGCTGCAGGAAGACAAGCTTATGTGGTTTGTCCTTTGATTGAGATGAATGAAGAAAGCGACCTGCCTTCGGCTGAGGAAGTCTATGATGAACTGCGCTATGGCATTTTTCGCGATATGCCCTGCGGCCTGGTGCATGGCCGGATGAAAGCTGCTGACAAAGAGCAGGTCATGCAGGATTTTTACGATAACAAAATAAAACTTTTGGTGTCGACTACGGTTATTGAAGTCGGTGTCAATGTGCCAAATGCCAGCATTATGGTGGTGGAGAATGCGGAGCGCTTTGGCCTTGCACAGCTCCATCAGCTGCGCGGGCGCATTGGGCGCGGGCAGTATAAGTCCTATTGCATTCTCGTCTCGGAAATGAAGACGGAAAATGCGCGTGAGCGTTTGAAAATCATGGCAGAAACCAGTGATGGATTTAAGCTGGCTGAGGAGGATTTGCGCCTGCGCGGGCCGGGACAGTTCTTTGGTTCCATGCAGCATGGTCTGCCGGACTTGAAGGTGGCGGATGTTTTAAATGATATGGATATTCTGCTTAAAGCTAGGCAAGCAGCTCAGGAAACAGTGGCTAATCGCGATGAGCGACAGGATGTTTTGCCAATTTTGGCGTTGCAGTATAAGGAGCAGTTTGAAAATATTACAGATATCTAATGTATTTATGTCGAGAACATCTTGACATAACACATAGACATAGTATACAATATTTCTAGCTTAAAACAGCATAGGAGGCGTGTGTTTTGGTAACAGTATTGGTGAATGGCGCATGTGGCCGTATGGGCCGGGCGGTATTGAAAGCCGTACAGGAAGCAGAGGATTTGCAGCTGGTTGGGGCTGTGGATATTGCAGGCGGCGCGGATTGCGGCGAGTTGGCTGGTCTGCCAAAAAGTGGTGTGCTTGTGGAGACGGATTTGCAGGCGGCGCTGGAGCGTATTAAACCGGAGGTTATGATTGATTTTACTCGTCCGGATGTGGTTTTTAATAATGTTATGACCGCACTGAAAGCGAAAGTCAGCCCGGTGGTTGGTACAACTGGCCTTAGTGATGAGCAGAAGGCAGAGATTAAGAAACTGGCCGAGGAAAATGATACACCGGCCTTTATTGCTCCGAATTTTGCCATTGGGGCTGTACTGATGATGGTTATGGCTAAGCAGGCGGCAAAATATATGCCAGATGTGGAAATCATTGAACTTCATCACGACAACAAACTCGATGCTCCTTCCGGCACAGCTGTGCAGACGGCGGCGATGATTGCTGAAGTCCGCGCTGAGCATAAGCAGGGTCATCCAGATGAAAAAGAAAAAATCACGGGTGCCCGTGGTGCAGATTATGAAGGTATGCATATCCATAGTGTGCGTCTGCCTGGCTATGTAGCGCATCAGGAAGTTATCTTTGGCGGTTTGGGGCAGACTCTGACCATCCGTCACGATTCCCTGAACCGTGAGTCCTTTATGCCCGGCGTTGTGCTCGCGGCACAGAAGGTGCGTGGCCTTAAAGGGTTGACTGTAGGTTTGGATAAACTCTTGGAGTTTTAAGGTATAAAAAGAAAAACGGCTTTTACAAGCGAAAGGAATGAATGTCGATGAAAAAGTATAATGTGGCAATTCTGGGCGCAACGGGTGCCGTAGGTCAGGAATTCTTAAATCTCATTGAGGAACGTAATTTCCCGTTTGCTGACCTCAAAATGTTGGCTTCTAAGCGCAGTGCTGGCAAGAAAATCCAGTTTATGGGTAAGGAATATACCGTTGAGGAAGCTACGGTGGATTCCTTTAAGGATGTGGATATCGCCCTGTTCGCTGGCGGCAGTGCCAGCAAGGAGTTTGCTCCTGCCGCTGTAAAAGCCGGTGCTGTGGTTATCGATAACTCCAGCACCTTCCGTATGGACCCGGAAGTCCCTCTGGTTGTGCCGGAAGTCAATCCGGAAGCTATTGCTCAGCACAAGGGCATTATTGCCAATCCGAACTGCTCGACCATTATCATGGTTATGGCCTTGAAGCCGCTTTATGATATCGCTAAGATTAAGCGCGTGGTGGTATCTACTTATCAGGCAGTATCCGGTGGCGGCAAGGAAGCTATGGCAGAACTGGAACAGCAGGTCGCAGATATCGTAGCAGGCAAGCCCGTTACGGCGAACATTCTGCCTGGTGCAGCTCTCAAGAAGCATTATCAGATTGCCTTCAACCTGTTGCCACAGATTGATGTCTTCAAGGAAAACCTCTATACCAAAGAGGAAATGAAGATGATTGACGAGACGAAGAAAATCATGAGCGACAATGATATGCGCATCACGGCAACGACCATTCGCGTGCCGGTATACCGCAGCCATGCCGAGTCCGTCAATGTGGAATTTGCTGATGAGGTCAGCGTAGAAGCTGCCCGCAAGGCTCTCGAAGCATTCCCTGGTGTAGAAGTGGTGGATAACCCGGATGAACAGCTCTATCCGCAGCCGCTCGAAACCTCCGGCAAGAACGATGTTGCCGTAGGCCGTCTGCGTAAGGACTATTCCATCGAGCATGGTCTTAATATGTGGGTTTGCGGTGACCAGATTCGCAAAGGTGCAGCCCTCAATGCCCTGCAGATTGCTGAATACATGATTGAACACGATATGTTCTGATAAAAATTTCACAAATATGGTCAGCCGCCGTCAAGTCTTACTTGACGGCGGTTTCTTTTCGTGCTAACATAAGTCGTGGGGTATAATTGATACATAGTAGTACGATAAACTATGATTATAATTCATAATAACGATAACTTCATGTTATCATTGACAATATAAGGCGTAATCATAGCTGTAATTTATGAATAAGGATTACCCCATGTTAATAAAATCTGTTGCCGGAATCGAAGAAAGGAACTGGCAAGAAATAAGTTGGACATATTGCGCAGAATAAATTCATATATACAAGGCGGAGGAGGAAGACGTAGCGGTGCTACGCCGACCGACGACAACGCAGTATAGGTGAATTTAGGCAAGCAGGATGTCCGGGTTATTTCTGAACAGTTCCGCTGGTCGGCACTGATGAGGGAGGATTTTCCATGATTGATATTCTCGACCGCGTGCGCAACAAAGAGTTGCAGGAAAAGATTGTCACGGCGGAAGAAGCAGCAGCTTTTTTCAAAGAAGGCATGAATGTTGCAACCAGTGGCTTTACCGCTTCGGCCTATCCGAAGGCTATTCCGCTGGCACTGGCTGAACGGATGAAAAAAGAGCCGTTCACCATTAACCTCTGGACAGGCGCTTCTACTGGCCCGGAGCTGGATGAAGCATTGGCAAAGGTTCACGGTATCAAAAAACGCCTGCCTTACCAGACGGATAAGGACCTGCGCAATGAAATAAACGACGGTTCGGTGAATTATCTGGACTTGCATCTTTCCGAGTCGGCTCAGCTCAGCCGCTGCGGTTATCTCGGCAAGGTTGATGTGGCTATCGTTGAAGCTTGTGCGATTACGGAAGAAGGCAACATTATCCCGACGACTTCGCTGGGCAATGCGGCTTCCTATGTACAGAGCGCAGATACGGTTATCGTGGAAGTCAATACTTCCCAGCCGCTGGAACTGGAGGGTATGCATGATGTTTATACCCCAATGGACCCGCCCAACCGCCTGCCGATTCCTATTGTAAAGGCTACTGACCGTGTAGGCACGACGTACATCCCCTGCACGCCGGACAAGATTAAATACATCGTTCCTTGCGATATTCCCGACCATACGCGCCCGCTCAAGGCCATTGACGATGATTCCCGCAAGATGAGCCAGTTTACGCTGGAATTCCTCAAGAAGGAAGTCGAAGCTGGCCGCATGCCGAAAAACCTGCTGCCGCTGCAGTCTGGTGTAGGCAATGTAGCGAACGCTGTTATGGCAGGCTTCGTTGACTCGGACCTCAAGGATTTGACGGTTTATACCGAAGTTATTCAGGATGGCATGCTCGACCTCATTGATGCCGGCAAGCTCTTGATTGCTTCCGGTACGGCATTCAGCCCGTCTCCTGAAGGCATGGCCCGTTTCTATAAGGACGTAACCAAGTACAAGAAATACTTGCTGCTGCGTCCGGAAGAAATTTCCAACAGCCCGGAAGTGGTGCACCGCCTTGGCGTTATCGCCATGAATACGGCCATCGAAGTGGATATCTACGGCAACGTAAACTCCACCCATATCACGGGTACCAAGATGATGAATGGTATTGGCGGCAGCGGCGACTTTGCCCGCAATGCTTACCTGACCATTTTCTATACGCCGTCCGTTGCAAAAGACGGCAAGATTTCCGCAGTCGTTCCGATGTGCTCCCATATCGACCATACGGAACACGATGTGGATATCATCATTACAGAGCAGGGTATTGCAGATCTTCGTGGCAAGGCTCCGCGTGAGCGCGCGCTCGAAATCATCAATAACTGCGCCCATCCGGACTATCGTCCGATTCTGCTCGATTACTTCAAAAGAGCAACTGAAGCAACCCATCATGCGAACACGCCGCATATTCTTGAGGAGGCCCTTTCCTTCCATGAACGCTTTGTGGCAACAGGCAGCATGAAAAAATAAGGTAGACTATATATAAATATAAAAATAGAACTGTATGAATTGAATAGGAGGAAAATCCTAATGAGCACGGAAAAAATCCAGGCTGAGCTTGCAAAATACGAAGCCAGCGTAGAAAAAGCAGTAGCACGTTTCCCGGAACGCCCGCATCTTCCTGAGCAGCGCCTTTATACGCCGCTCGATATCAAGGGCGATGATTATGCGGATGAAATCAGCTTCCCGGGCGTTTATCCCTTCACCCGTGGTGTACAGCCCACGATGTACCGTGGCCGTTTCTGGACCATGCGTATGTATGCCGGCTTCTCCACGGCAGAAGAATCCAACAAGCGTTATCGCATGTTGATTGAAAACGGTGCTACGGGTCTTTCCTGCGCCTTCGACCTGCCGACTCAGATTGGTTACGATTCCACTGACCCGATTTCCGAAGGC
Source organism: Pseudoselenomonas ruminantium (assembly GCA_902798865.1). Lineage (GTDB taxonomy): Bacteria > Bacillota > Negativicutes > Selenomonadales > Selenomonadaceae > Selenomonas_A > Selenomonas_A ruminantium_L. The sequence continues at coordinate 6,581 of CADBYQ010000112.1, forward strand.
GAAGTTGGTAAGGTCGGCGTAGCTATCGACTCTTTGGCCGATATGGAAACGCTCTTTGACCAGATTGACCTGGGCAAGGTTTCCACGTCCATGACGATTAATGCACCGGCATCTGTACTTCTTGCTATGTACATCGCCGTTGCTGAAAAGCAGGGCGTTCCTGCTGACCAGCTCCGTGGTACGATTCAGAACGATATTCTGAAGGAATACGCAGCCCGCGGCACGTATATCTTCCCTCCGCGCCCGTCCATGCGTCTGATTACGAATATCTTTGAATACTGCTCCAAGAATGTACCGAAATGGAACACCATTTCCATCTCCGGTTACCATATCCGTGAAGCAGGTTCCACGGCTGCACAGGAAATTGCTTTCACGATTGCCGATGGTATCGCATATTGCGAAGCGGCAATCAAAGCTGGTCTGAAGATTGATGATTTCGCTGGTCGTCTGTCCTTCTTCTGGAACGCACACAACAATGTGCTCGAAGAAGTGGCGAAGTTCCGTGCTTCCCGCCGTATCTGG
>CADBYQ010000113.1 GCA_902798865.1 Pseudoselenomonas ruminantium
ATTTCCTATGAGATTATCCGTTTGGCCGGGCGCAGTAAGAACAGCTTCATCCAGACGGCCATCCGTCCGGGCCTTTGGCTTCAGTATCTCACGACCCGTCCCCCTGAGGACGATATGGTGGAAGTGGCCATTGAGTCCTTGAAGGCGGTTTTGCCGGAGGAGGAAATCCTGGAAGGGACGCCGGATTATATTCACAAGGAAAGCAGCGAAGCTGTGGCTGCGGAGAGTGTTCCCACAGCTGCCGCTGTTACAGAATGATTTTGAGGTGAAATAAGTGCTGGAAAAACTCCAAGCCGTTGAAGATAAATTTTTGGAACTGGAATCGCTGATTAGCGACCCGGATGTGATTGCCGATATGAGCCGCTGGCAGAAGTACAGCAAGGAACATGCCAGCCTGGCGCCCATCGTGGAAAAATTCCGCGAGTATAAGGAAGTGGTCAAGGGCATTGACGAAGCCAAGGCCATGTTTGATGAATCCTTAGATGATGAAATGCGCAAGTTTGTCGAAGAAGAACTGGCCGAACTAAAGGCGCAGAAGGAAGTTCTCGATAACGAGCTGCCCATTTTGCTCTTGCCCAAAGACCCCAATGACGATAAGAATGTCATCGTGGAAATCCGCGGCGGTGTCGGCGGTGAGGAGGCGGCCCTCTTTGCCGGCGACCTGTTCCGCATGTATGGCCGCTATGTGGAAAAGCAGGGCTGGAAAATGGAAATCATTGACGCGAATGCTACAGAGCTTGGCGGCTATAAGGAAATTTCCTTTATGGTCACGGGCTTTGGTGCCTATAGCAAGCTCAAATACGAAAGCGGCACCCATCGCGTACAGCGCGTGCCGGCAACCGAATCCGGCGGGCGTATTCATACCTCGGCCGTTACCGTGGCGGTACTGCCCGAAGCCGAAGATGTGGACGTGGACATCAACCCCAACGATTTGCATATTGACCTTTACTGTGCGTCCGGTGCGGGCGGGCAGCACGTCAACCGTACGGAAAGTGCTATCCGCATCACCCATATTCCCACGGGCATCGTGGTGCAGTGTCAGGACGAGCGCTCCCAGCTCAAGAACAAGGACAAGGCCATGAAGGTACTGCGGGCAAGGCTGCTCGACAAGGCACAGCAGGAACAGATGGACAGCATTTCGGCTGACCGCAAAAATCAGGTGGGCAGCGGCGATAGAAGTGAGCGCATCCGCACCTATAACTTCCCGCAGGGACGTGTTACCGACCATCGCATCGGCCTGACTTTGCACCGCATTGACGCTGTGCTTGCCGGTGACCTTGACGAAATCTTAAATGCCCTGATTACTGCCGACCAGGCAGAACGGCTGAAACAGGTGAAATAATGGCAGGAAATGAAATATGGACAATCGGCCGTATCCTCAAATGGACGGAGGATTACTTTGCCCAAAAGGGCATTGAAAATCCCCGCTTGGACGCAGAAGTTTTGCTCGGCCATGTCCTGCACAAACAGCGGATTTACCTCTATGTGCATTTTGACGAACCCTTGCAGGCGGCAGAACTGGCGGCTTTTCGCGAGATGATTAAGCAGCGCATCAATCATGTGCCGGTTGCTTATATCTTAGGCGAAAAAGAATTTATGGGCCTGACCTTTAAGGTCACGGAAGCGACCTTGGTGCCGCGCCCCGATACAGAAATTCTCGTGCAGGGGGCCGTGGAAAGGTTACGTCAGCTCGGACAGGAAAAGCCGCAGATTGCCGATATCGGTACCGGTACAGGCGCGGTGGGATTAAGTGTCCTGCATTTTGTAAAAGATGCCCAGCTCGATACCGTGGATATTTCGCCCAAGGCAAGAGAAGTGGCTGAGGAAAATGCAGCTAATTTGGAACTTGCGGACAGGGCGCATTTCTTTACCGGGGATTTGCTGGCTCCCCTGCAGGGAAAGTGCTATACGGCAATCCTATCCAATCCGCCCTATATCCCGGCGAAAGATATTGCGGGCTTAGCGGCAGATGTGCGGGTAAGTGAGCCGCATACGGCCTTAGACGGCGGCGAAGACGGGCTGGACTTTTACCGCCGGCTTTGCGCTGAAGCTCCTGCTATGCTGAATAAGGGCGGTTTTATGGCCTTTGAAGTGGGCATTGAGCAGGCTCAGGCCGTAGCGGCGCTGGCCAAGGAAAATCCGCTGATTGAACGGACGGAAATCTTAAAGGACTATGCGGGCATTGAACGGGTAGTTGTGGCATGGAAAAAAGAGGCATGACAAGATAAATGGAAACCAAGCTGATTCAGATAGATAATGTAAAAGCACAAAAAGAAGCGCTTCACGCCGCCGGCGAGCTTATCCGTCAGGGAGAGGTCGTGGCGTTTCCGACGGAAACGGTGTATGGATTAGGCGCCAATGGTCTTGATGCCGACGCCTGTGCCAAGATTTATCAGGCTAAGGGACGTCCTTCGGATAATCCCTTGATTCTCCATGTGGCCAATCGCTCTATGATTGACCAGATTGCAGCAACGATTCCCGAAAAGGCCGAAAAGCTCATTGCTGCCTTTTGCCCCGGCCCCATCACTTTGATTCTGCCCCGCAAGAGCATCGTGCCCGATAGGATTACTGGTGGGCTGGCGACTGTCGGCGTGCGCATGCCGGAACACGATGTGGCCCGCGCCCTGATTGCGGCAGCCGGCGTGCCTATTGCTGCACCTTCGGCCAATATCTCCGGCCGCCCAAGTCCCACCACGGCTGAGTCGGTCTTGGTGGATATGGAGGGAAAAATCCCCATGATACTCGATGGCGGCGCCTGCGACTTTGGTGTGGAATCCACCATTGTGGATGCGTCGGGGGATAAGGCCGTTATCCTGCGCCCGGGCGCGATTACGAAAGAAATGCTCGAAGAAGTGTTGGGCGCGGGCAGCGTCATTATCGACCCTGCTTTGGTGGGCGCAGATTCTGTGCCCAAGGCACCGGGCATGAAATACACCCACTATGCGCCCAAGGCTCCCCTGACCATGATCGAGGGCATGCCGACCCGCATGGCACGCGCATTTCGGCGGGAAATTGAGCGCTTGCAGAACGAAGGCCATAAGGTCGGTGTGATTGCGAGCCATGAAGTACTGCAGGAACTCCGTGGTATTGTTCCGGCAGAGCTGATGGCAGATTATGGACATCAAGGGCAGCTGCCCGCTATTGCGGCCAATATCTATGAGGCCTTGCGCAGCTTTGATGAAAAAGAAGCCGATATGCTGCTGGGGGAGGGAACGACCTCGGAAGGATTGGGGCTGGCGATTATGAATAGGCTGCATAAGGCTAGTGGGTTTCGGACGATAAACGCATGATGTTTTTTAGGATAGGATGTGCTGGCGCAGGTGCTTGCTTTTTGACCTTCGCCCGAAATGGCTCCCTCGGTTGATGCCGTTGGTTTAGGGACTTGCTCCGGTTACCACGTCGCGGCTTTCAGCGTTGTGTTTAGGTTTTTTCGTTTAGGAGCCAGCCTGCGGCAGCGGGCTGTGACCAAAAAGCAAGCACCTGCGCCAAGTTACTTGGCTGCTGCTTATCAGCGCTCGCTGCTACGATTTATGTGAAATGTGAAGTTCCTTGCAATAGGGTAATCTCTTATGCAGGGAACTTTTTCGTATCTTCGTATATTCAAATAAGACCATCCGAAGATACGCAATGCGACAGCGAGCGGCGGGCGGGGGATGTCTGGCTGAAGCGTAAGGCATAGAGCGTTAAGAAATATTTTTTGCCATACCGCTGTTTTAGCTGGGAAAGTCTACTGTTTGAGCGGAGCGAGTTTTGACTTTCCCAGCTAATGAATTAAGGGCAAAAAATATTTTAGCTCTAGGCATTAGCGGAAGACAGATATCCCCCGCCCGCCGCGCCTTGTACCTCGAACTTTTGTACCTCGAACTCAATACCTCGAACTAAAAGAAAACTTTACGCGCAGGCAGGAAACTGCCTTTTAGAATAGAATTATTCTTATAAAACGCAATATTCGAAAAGACTCTAAGGAGGGAGAAATTATGTTTTTTATGAAGTCAGTACGAGGCAAATTGACGGCCTTGTTTGTGGCAGTCAGTGTCTTTGCCACATTGGCTGTGGGAGGATACTTTCTTTACACGACCATTTCAGACAACGACAAGTTGGTGGAAGAATATCGCAAGGAATTGGCGGACCATTACGATAGGGAACTGCGTTTGCAGACAGAAGGGGTGGTTTCCTCACTGAATGGCATCTATGCGCGCCAGCAGTCTGGGGAATTAACCGAAGCTCAGGCCAAGGCATTATGCCTCGATGTTCTGCGTGCCGTGCGCTATGATGAGGGCAAGGGCTATTTCTTTGCCGATGAAAAGAACACGGGTATCTGCGTGGCTCATGCCGGCAACCGCAGTGCTGAAGGCAAAATGCGCCGGGGGGAAAAAGACCCCAATGGCGTTCCTTACATGGAAAATATGTTAAAAGAAGGCCAGAAGGATGGCGGCGGTTTTGTTGACTTTTCCTACCCAAAACCGGGCGAAAGCCAGCCTCTGCCCAAACGCAACTACGTTATGGAATTCAAGCCCTATGGCTGGATTGTCGGTACCGGCTCCTGGATTGACTACATCGATGCCGAAGCTGCCAAATACATGGAGGCCAATCAGAAGGCGCTCTATAAGAAAATCATGATTTCGGCCATTATCATTGTGGTTGTATCGGTAATCATGGCCGCTTTGGGCGTAAAGATTGCCCAGAGTTTCGGCGACCCCATCAGCTTTGTGACGGGCAGACTGCAGAAATTTGCGCATGGAGATTATCGGGCAGAACCCGTTAAGCCGGAATATACGGCGCGCGAAGACGAAATCGGCGAGATGGTGGAAATCCTCAAGGTCCTGGGCGGTAATATGCGTCAGCTCATGGGCTCCATCAAGGAGTCTGCTGATCAGGTAGCCAATGATGCCGCACAGCTCAATGAAATGACCACCCAGTCGGCGGCAGCCAGCCAGCAGGTGGCCGAGTCCATCACCGATGTAGCCGGAGCAACCAACAAACAGCTCTCCGCTATCGACGATGCTTCGCAGTCGATGGATACGCTGATGGAACGCATTGGCGGCATGGCACATAATGCCCGCCGGGCTGCTGTGGAAACCCAGCAGGCAACGGAAAAAGCCCAGAACGGCAATCAGGTAGTTACCCGTACCGTCAAAGATATGGCCAGACTCTCCGAAGTCGTGGGTGAATCCGCCCGCGTGGTTAACAGCCTGGGTGAGCGCTCCGATACCATCGGGCGCATTACCGATACCATTTCCGGCATTGCGGAACAGACGAACCTACTGGCTCTTAACGCCGCTATCGAAGCGGCACGCGCCGGTGATGCAGGCCGCGGCTTTGCTGTAGTTGCTGATGAAATCCGCAAGCTGGCTGCCCAGTCTGAAGAAGCGGCCAGTCAGATTGCCGGCCTTATCGGTCAGATTCAGAGTGAAACGCAGCAGGCGGTCAGCAGCATGAACGAAGGCACGGAAAATCTGGCTACGGCGAAAGACAGCGTTGAGGAAACCGGCCGGGAATTCTCCGCAATCGTGGAACTGGTCGAAAAGATTTCCAACCGTTCCCAGCAGATTGCTTCTGCTTCCAAGGAAGCAACGGACAATGCGGAATCCTGCCAGTCGGCTATTCGCGATATTGAGGAAATGAGCCGCAGTGTGGTGTCCAATTCCGAAACCGTATCGGCGGCAACCGAGGAGCAGTCGGCATCCGTTCATGAAATGAACACCAACAGTGAACAGCTCGCGAAGATGGCGGGCATGCTGCAGGATGAAGTGCAGAAGTTCAAAGTGTAATTAAGTTCATAAATCGGAATAGCCGCTCTGTTTACGGGAGCGGCTATCCTATGGTAAAATATTCATGTGTAGTCAATTTAATTTTAGGAGGTAGTAACGTATGAGCAAATATGCAGGAACTCAGACCGAGAAGAATTTGGAAGCCGCCTTTGCTGGGGAAAGCCAGGCGCGCAACAAGTACACCTACTATGCTTCAAAAGCCAAGAAAGACGGCTTTGAGCAGATTGCTGCCTTGTTTTTGAAAACTGCCGACAACGAAAAAGAACATGCCAAGATGTGGTTCAAGGAACTCCATGATGGTGCTGTACCCGATACGGCAACGAATCTGAAGGATGCTGCCGATGGGGAAAACTACGAATGGACGGATATGTACGCTGGCTTTGCCAAGACTGCCGAAGAAGAAGGCTTTAAGGAATTGGCGGCGAAGTTCCGTCTGGTGGCTGACATTGAAAAGCACCATGAAGAACGCTATCGTGCCCTGCTGAAAAATGTGGAAGCGCAGGAAGTGTTCCAAAAGAGCGAAGTAAAAGTTTGGGAATGCCGTAACTGCGGACACATCGTGGTGGGGACTAAGGCACCGCAGATTTGCCCGGTGTGCGCACATCCGCAGAGTTACTTCGAGGTTCATGCAGAGAATTACTAAGTTCTCTGACAGATAAGCGTGCCCGGCGTGGCCGTGATGCTTTGCCAGTCTGCGCTTAGACCGTAAGCTAAAACAAATTTTGACTTTTTAATAGAATAGCTCTAAAAGCCATAAACTCGCTGTGCTCAGACAAATGGCTTTTAGAGCTATTTTTGGTATGGTCAAAATTTGTTTCTTAACGCTTACGGTCAAACGCTCCGCTTTGGCAAAGCATCACTGCCCCGCAGTCTTACGGACGGCATCAGCTAAGTTGCTTGAAGGAAATGATGGAATTTTTATAGATGGGTTTTGCCTAGTGCTCAGAATTGACATATGTTGCGGAGTCGTTAGTAACTTGCTGGGGAGGCTGGAGGAGTTTTGCAAAGCGACGCGTTTGCCGGCCAGCGGAACGTGCGCTCGATCGAACTGCCCTCGACCGTCCGCGAGATAGGCGAACGCGCATTCGTCGGATGCGTCTCGCTCGAATCCATCGTGCTACCCGACGGGCTCGAGAAGCTGGGCGCACGCGCATTCCGCAACTGCGTCGAGCTCAAGGGCAAGATCGCCTTCGCCGACCCCGCGGCCTCGTCGCTCTCCAACGTGCTCGTCTTCAACATGCTGCTCGCCATGGGCGACGGCCAGAACTACGACGCTGGCTGGGACTGGATGGAGCAGTTCT
>CADBYQ010000114.1 GCA_902798865.1 Pseudoselenomonas ruminantium
TGACTAAAAAGCCCATACATTTACTTGTGGGTCATTTCGTGCAACGGCGAAAAGTATTACCACCTCCGCCCAAACTGAGCTGTAACAAAAATCTTTCAGTACGCACTGACAAACTGCAATTCCCCTACTCCACCATTTCCTCTTTATGCCAATCCGAAAGCAGCTGCTCTGCCCGCTGCTGCACATAGCGTGCCTGCTGCAGGCGGGCGGCACTGTCGGCATAATCCTGCGAATCTCCCGGCGTAATGCCTAAAGCTTTCAATTCAGCCTTCAATTTTTGCAAGGCGCTGTCGGGGTCTAAATACCACTTGCTGCCCCGCACGCGGACGAAATGCCAGCCCAAGCGTTCCAATACCGCCTGCCGGTAGCGCTGGTTGGCCGCCTCTTTGATGCTGTCCACCCAATGCTCTCCATCGCAGGCAATGATTACCCGATGTCCGCCGCCTGTTACAGCTACCGGCACCGTCAGGCTGCCCACCGCCATATTCTGCAAAATTTGGTACCCCTCCTCCTGCAGGCTGCGGGTAACGGTAATTTCCAAAGAGGTCGGTTGTTTTTCCTCGCCATCCTCACTAATCTGCGGCGGATTTTCTGCATACTCAATAAGCCCTCGCCGCAAATCGCCTTCTTTCAAACTGCCTGCCGCCATGGAGTGAATGACCCATAGCTGGTCGCGGGCGCGGCTGGCGGCAACATTATAGCGTTTGAGCGTATCACCAGCATGGCCTTCGCCAACCAGGCGCAGCATTTTATCCTCCTCGTCATTGGGCGCACTGTCCACCAGCGACAGGAAGATAACATCCCGTTCATCCCCCTGAAAATCAGCCGGATTGCCGCAGAGGAAACCGCAGGCCTCCAACGTGCTGATGCCCAGCCGTTCTGCCGCCAGAGCACGGATGAGCTTGCCCTGTTCCTCGCCGAGCAGGGAGATAGCACCAAAGGTCTTGCCCTGATAAGTAGGGTCTTCCAAACAGGCCGCGAGCGCCGCTACAATATACTCCGCCTCCACGAGATTCTGCTTTTTTCCCTCGCTGCGGCGCCCCGGCACCTGTACCGCCACGGTGGGCTGCAAGATGCCACCGGATTCACGCAGAGGCCGGATACGGCCATCATAGGCCAGCTGATTGGAATAGCCGATAATCTCCGGCACGCAACGGAAATGTTCCGTAAGCATCCGCGCCGCAAAATTCATTTGCGCGATATCGTAAAGGGAAGTGTCCATGGTGTATAACGAAGCATGCTTAATCACGCCCTCGATGGTCGAAGACTGCAAATGCGTGATTTCCGCCGCCGTTACGCCCACTGCTGCGGGGCTGACCTGCTTGTCGTCCCCCACGATGATGATTTTTTTGCCAAAATACAACAAAGGCAGGGCAGTGATATCCGCCTGACTGGCTTCATCAATGAGAATGATATCGAACTTAGGGCTTTCCGGGTTGAGGTTCTGCCAGACGCGGGAAAGGGGCATAATCCACGCCGGCACCGCCTGTTGAGCTTCCAGCATACACGCTCGTGCTTCCTTGATATGACGCGCCGCATAGCGGCCTTTGCCCTTACCCACTTTTTGTACAGCCTTGCTCCAGCCGACCAGACTAGCCTGCAGGCCGGTTCCGCCCACGTTTGCCAATAAATGCTGCCAGGCGCGGGCTTCGGCAAGTTCTGCCGTCACCTCCGCAAGCCGTGTGCTCAGGCTTTCCACCTCTGCGGCCACCGCCTGCGCATCCTCCTTGGGCAGCATGGCAAGCTCCCGGCTAAACTGCGCATAGAGCCACGCATCGCCGATATTTTCCGGCACCTGTCCGGCGCCGTCTGCGCCTTCCTGTCGGGCAATTCGGCCTGCCCACTGCGGTGCCAGCTGAGAAAGCCTGTCCAAAAGTTCCTGCCGTTCATGGTACAGCGGCAGGAGTTTTTCATATTCTGCGAGTTTTTCATAAGCCGCAGCATAGGCTTCTTCGTCCCCCGCATTAAGTGCCGCCGCAAACCGCCGGGCAAGCATGCCGTCAGCAGCTGCCACGGCCGCCCGCGTCTCCCGCAGGAAACTTACCGACTGCTGGCCATCGGCCTGCATCATCAAGAGTTCCTGCCAGCAGGGGAAATCCTCCCGCAGCCAGCGCAATTGTTCCTTTAGCTCTCCATGCGGCGTGGCAAAACTTGCCGGGCGGTAGACACGTTCCAGATAGACACCCGCCTGCCGCCAGAGAAGCATCAACTCCTGCCAGACATTTTCCGGAAATTGGAGATAGCCTTCCACCTCCCGCCAACGGGCGCTGAGCAAATCATCACAGTCATCCCCCTCCGCAGCCAATTCCTCATAGGAAACCATGCCATACGGTTCCAACAGTTGCCGCCACTTCACCTTCGCTTCATTGCGGGCCTGCTGCAGCGCCACATACTGCATGGCGAGCTGACAGTCCCGGCGGCTCTCCAGTCCATGACCATCAATAGAAAATTCCTGCCGCACCGCCAGCCAGTCCCGATGGCAAAGGCGATTCCACCAGGAAAGGCCGCCATTATCAAAGGCCTCCGCCATTTCCGCCAGGGTCTGTATCAGTGCCTGATTCAGTTCCCGCTGTCCCCGGTAGGCAAAATCCAAACCGAAGAACTGCGTCATATTCTGCTGTTTAAGCTGCTGTACCTTGTCCAACGCCCGGCCCAGCATCTGCCACATTTCCAAACGGGCACCCTTCTGCTTGCCGGCCAACAGCGCTTCCTGCGCCCATTTTTCCTGCAGGCGGTCAAAATCAATCTGCGTATATAAATCCGCCGCTTCCAACAGCCGCTCCACGGAAAGTTCCCCTGCCACAGGCTGACCTTTGTGACAAAGCAGCCCTTCCGCATCCAGCGAAACATCCGGCAGACAGGCCAAAAGTTCCTCCTGACGGTTCTTTTCCGCCACGGCCAGCCCAATAAAACGACCTGCTTCTTCCGGTGACAGCATCCGGCTCCTGTCCGGCAAAACTTCAGCGATTTCCTGCAAGGCTTCCGCATTAAGCAAGCTGTTGCTTTGATAGAGCGTACTCAGTTCGCTCTCACTCAGGGGCAGGACGCCCTCCGCCACCGGCCCCGGAATCCTATCTGCCAAATCCTTGTGGTCATGGATAAAGGCCGCCATACGGGACAGGGACCAGACCTTGCCCCCCAGCACAAAATAATCCCGCTTGGCTTCAAAGCGCTGCATATCTTCGAGCACACTGCGCTTTTCCTGAATCGTAGCCAACAGCTGCTGACGTTCCTCCGTCAGACTCTGCACCCTGCGATTAAGCTCTGTCGTGTCGCTATGGGCCAGTCGCTCGCAAATCCCCTGCACCGAGCGCTCCATATCGCCTTTAGCGCCGTCAATCAAGGAAACGCATAAATCCCGCACCCCGGCAGGCAGTTTTTCCTTGAGGACGGACAGGGCTTTGTTCGTGGCACTCGTCACCAATACATGCTGCCCCTGTGAGAGAAAATGCCCCAACAGATGGGCAATGGTATGGGTCTTGCCCGTTCCCGGCGGCCCCTGTACCACCACGGCCGGCGATGAGTCAATCTTTCTTGCAATGCCCAGCTGCTCGGCGTTAGCTGCTTTCGTCAGCAAAATATCCTCCGCCTCGCCGCGGATATCCGCCAGATTCATCGTAAATGGTTCCGCCTGTTCCTGCGGGCTGTCAGGGTCCACAATGCGCAAAAGCGCCTCCGGCACATCCCCGGCCTGCTCAATCCGCGCCATAATCGCCGCAATCGAACGCTCCGTCCCCGGCTGTACGCGGCGCAAAAAGAGCACCTGCCGCGCATAGGTCAGATACCAGTCCGTTGGCAGCACATCAAAGCGATTGTCCGCAAACCGGCAGTTCGGCGTCAGCGCCGCCGCAGACTCTGCCAAAAACGCCGTTATCTTATCCCCCCAAGGATGCAAATCTGCCTCATCCATGGCTTCAGCAAAGGCACGAATCCCCTCAGGCTCCACCCCCGGCATATCCTGAAACATATCCACATAAAGTTCCGTGGGATATTCGGCGGACAAAAGCTGCATCTTGCCCTTGTTGTCGTAATGCAGACGTACCCGCTTCAAAATAATCGGATGATTGATGGCCGAATCCAGACCGCTCAAAAAAAAGCCATTGCCTGCCACCAGTTCCAACCGTTCCGGGTCCTTGCGCAGTTTGTCGTAAAGCTCATACAGCTGCATAAAGAGCTCCTGCGTGCGGCTCTTGACCATTTCCCCGGCCCGCCAGAGCGTACGCTGTCGCTTCCACTTTTCCAGCGCCGCCAGGCGCACCCCGGAATCCACAAACCGCTCCGTCACATCGCCAAGCCGGTCATCATGACGCAAACGCTCCTCCCGCACCTCGATATCCGTCACCGCAAAATCCCGCCAGTTCGGCGTACGAATCCAGCCAACGAGGTCAAAGGGCAGCTCCGGACAGGGAATAAACTCCGGCTTTTCCACCTCCAGCAGCACATCTTCCCCGGCACCTTCCGGCTGCACCCGAATCCGCTTGGGGTCCACTGGCAGCTCGTCCAAATAGAGCGTCCACTCCTCATCCTTAATGCTGCGCACCAACTTCTGCCGCAAGGAAGCCACCTTGCGGATATAATCCAGTAACTTTAGAACCTTTTTCTGGTTATCCATATAAACCTCAGAACCATTCACATTATCACCACAGTTATCCACAAAATTATCCACTAATCCACAATTCTGGGGATAAACCTGTGGATAACTCACCATTATTTGTAGACCTTCTTAGAATATTCTACCCCATCCGCCTAGTTCCTGCAAAAGATTCGTCTCCCCGGTCAGGAAAATCCACCAGGTCACGCAATGCATGCGTTTCCAGGTGGATTTTTTGATGGATTGATAAAATTGTCTTTCAACTTCTTTTCTTTTAATGAATTTATCCAAATAAAAATAGCTCATTATCCTAAAGCATATGCAGGTACAAAGAACCTCCATGTGGAATTAAGATATTAATCGAATCATCAGCTTACCTAAAAGTAAAAAGGAGCGAGAGAGCCATGCTTCAAAAAAAATATGTATTCCACACATTTGATGAATTAGAAAGCATTGCCGCCGAGATAACGGCCAGCAATGCTTATAGAAATGCATCCGGTGTTCTTTTCCAGCTCTACAATCCCAAAATTGACGCTGCTGACGAGGAAATTATTGCGTACCTTCATGCTGCCTGTGAAAAGGCCTGTCTCGTCGGGCTTACCTGCGCCAATATCGCAGATCAGGAATTTGATATCAAGGATGAGCCCATTGAACTGAATGTCACTTATTTTCAAACCACCAGGCTACTGGCCTTTGACTTTGATATGAACCATGAAACCGGGTTCGTGGCGGGGCGTATCCTGAATAATGAGCTGGAGGATATCTATGATGCCAGATGTATGTTGGTCTGCTATTCCTGTGGCAGTGCCGTCATAAATGCTTTTACCAACGAATTCAGCCATCATAAGCTCCCCCTCTTCGGTGCCAAGGCCGGGCGCAGCATCAGGGCCTTGAATCCGGCGCTGGTATATGGCAGAAGTACCCATGCCAATGGTATTGTGGCCATCGTCTTTGCCGGGGAAAATCTGCATCTCTATATGGACAACTGCCTTGGCTTCAAGGAAATTGGCTTGAAGATGCGGGTGACCAAAACAGAAGGCGACCACATCATAACCGAGATTGACCACAAACCGGCAATGGAGGTTTACTCCAAGTACCTGAACGTAAAGCCCAACAAGTACTTTGTCCATAATGTATGTGAATTTCCTTTGATATTTTCGCAAAATGACTGCATCTTGGCCCGCGTTCCCTTTGCCTGTGGTGAGGATGGCTCTATCCATTTTACCGCCGGTGTGGAAAAAGGTGCGAAATTCCGGCTTTCCTATGGGACTCCGGACAACCTGTTCAACATCATTGACCAATCGGTTGAGAATCTGAAAAAATTCGCCCCCGAAGCTGTATTCCTATTTGAATGCAGGAATCGGGTTCGTTTTCTCAAAGACCAGGCAAGACACGAGCCCGACAAATTCCGGGAGTATTCGCCGGAATTATCTGTGGCGGTGGGCTATGCCGAACTATTCTTTTCGCCCACTGGCGGCAGTATCTTAAACAGTGCCTTAGTCGCTGTGGGCCTCACCGAAGACGCTTCTTCTCAGGACGAGTTTCGTGCCTGCATAAAAATCAAAGAAGAAGATGGAATCCCTGAGGAAAAGGAAAACGAAGTTATCCCCTTTGTGGATAGGATTCTGCATTTTCTTGAGAAAACCTCACTGGAACTGGACCAGCTCAACAGGAAATTGGGAAAGATTGCCTATACCGACCGCCTTACGCGAATTTATAATCGTTGGGAGCTGGAGCACAAAATAAATGAGGCAATAAAACTCAGCAAGAATGATCACAAACCGATTTCGTTGATTTTTATGGATATTGATCATTTCAAGCATGTCAATGACACCTATGGCCATGACGTGGGCGATATGGTCTTGCGTGCTACTGTGGATTTAATCAAAGATAATCTACAATCCCAGCATGTCTTCGGACGCTGGGGCGGAGAGGAATTCTTATATCTGCTTCCAGACGCAGATCTGGACGAAGCCAGAGAATTTGCCGAAAAGCTGCGCATGCAGGTGGAAGAGAACAGCTATGTGGTGGTACGGCATGTAACCATGAGTTTCGGTGTTACCATCATCAGTGAGGGCGATGATATGGCTTCCTTTGTGAAAAGGGCTGACGAGGCACTTTATATCGCGAAGGAAAGCGGCCGAAATCGCGTGGTTACAAAGTCCAGCATCCGCAACTAAAAGACGTGGGAAGGGCGGCTGTAACTTTCGCCTTAGTATCTACCATACCTATCTCCTCTACGGGATGCCTTAGCACATCTTTGTAATATACGCAATAAGCCCGTGGGGCCGGTGATGTTTTTCCGCAGCTTTTGACAAGCCTGTCTATGGCGAAGGAAAAATATTACCGGCCCCACGGGCGCCTTAGTATATCGAGGTAAATCGATGTATTATACGCAGTAAGCCCGTGGGGGCTGACAATGTTTTTCGCAGCGTTTGACAAGCCTGTCTTAGCGAAGAAAAATATTG
>CADBYQ010000115.1:0-7026 GCA_902798865.1 Pseudoselenomonas ruminantium
CTCCCATGCTTCCTGTCCGACCATTGCAGTAATACTCTGTTTCCCGAACTGATTGGAGTATGTGAGATAATTCTTGATCTGCCAGAAGATGTTGTTATTCTTTTGCTGGCTCATGGAATTGGTGTCGCGCGTCCATCCACCAAGATCCACCATGGGAGAATAACGGATGGCATCGCTTGAACTCACGTCAAAACCGATTTCCGTACGCCACACGAAATGTTTTACGGGAGTCAGGTCGGCATAAACGTTTCCGGTCAGTTTCTGCCTTTCGAGAGTTATCTCGTTCATAAGGGCCATTGCAACCGGATTGGGATTTGTATAACCTTCACGGATTGTAGAAGAATAATTGCCGTCGATATCGTAAATCTTATCGCCTAGCGCATGGTCGATAAACGGCGGATTGCAATCCACACTCTTATAGGAACGCACGGGGCTGTTGACGCCGCCGGGCATAAGTTCTTTGGCTTCAGCAAAAGCAGCAGCAGATTTTTCCAGATTAAGCATTTGCATCCTCCTTCAGCCAGCGGGCCACATCCATAGCATGGTAGGTGATGATGATATCAGCACCGGCACGTTTCATGGAAAGCAGGGTTTCCATAACGATGCGCTTTTCGTCAATCCAGCCATTCTTAGCGGCAGCCTTGACCATGGCATATTCGCCGCTGACGTTATAAACAGCCACCGGATGATGGATATGGTCGCGCACCTGACGCACGATATCGAGGTAAGCCAGCGCCGGTTTTACCATGATGATGTCAGCGCCTTCGGCAATATCGAGGTCAACTTCCTTGATGGCTTCATGGGCATTGGCCGGGTCCATCTGATACTGACGGCGGTCACCGAAAGCTGGCGCGCTGTCGGCAGCATCACGGAACGGGCCATAGTAACCTGAAGCATATTTGACTGCATAGCTCATGATGGAGACATTCTGGAAGCCGTTTTCGTCCAAAGCTTCGCGGATAGCCGCCACACGACCGTCCATCATATCGGACGGTGCGATGATGTCCACACCGCACTGTGCCTGTGAAACAGCAACTTTCTGCAGTAGCTTCAAGGTTTTGTCGTTGTCCACATAATGGCCTTCGAGATGGCCGCAGTGACCGTGGTCGGTATACTCGCACATGCAGACGTCGCCGACAATCATAAGTTCGGGAATTTCTGCCTTAATCGCCTTGATGGCGCGCTGTACAGGACTGGTCATATCCCAGGCGCTGGAACCGTCGGCATCTTTATATTCGGGAATGCCGAATACTTCCACGGAAGGAATGCCCAGTTCCCAGCATTCTTTCGCCGTCTTAACCGCTTCATCCACGGACAGATGGTAGCAGCCCGGCATGGAGGGAATTTCCTCGCGGACGTTTTCGCCCGGCACGACAAACAGCGGATAGACAAAGTCCTTCACCGACAGGCTGGTTTCACGAACCATGGCCCGCATCGCGGGGCTGATGCGCATACGGCGCGGACGGAGTTTCTGTTCGTACATAAATAACATCTCCTATTATTTGCAGATGGCCTCTACAAGACCATCAATGGTATATTCTTTGGCAATAATATCCGGCTCAATGCCTAAGGATTTGGCGGTATCCGCCGTAACGGGGCCGATGCAGGCCGTCTTTACGCCCTTCAGCACCTCTGCCGAGCCGATAATGTTGACGAGATTTTTAACTGTGGACGAACTGGTGAAGGTCACCAGGTCAATGCGGCCAGCTTTGATGTCTGCGGCCAAAGCCTCGCCGTCCACCTGACCGCAGACCGTACGATAAGCAGGAGCGACTTCGACTTCTGCGCCCATCTCACGTAAGGTATCCGGCAAAACTTCCCGTGCTTCTTCGGCACGCGGAATCAGAATTTTGGCATGCGGCGGCAGTTTACTCTTCAGCGCTTCTACCACGCCTTCGGCGCGGTATTCCTGCGGGATAACATCAGCCACAAGACCGTACTGTTTGAGTTTCTCTGCCGTTGCCGAACCGATAGCGGCAATCTTGGCATAACCTAATGCGCGGGCATCCTTGCCGGACTTAAAGAGACGGGCAAAGAAACGCTCAACGCCGTTGGCACTTGTGAAAATCAACCAGTGATAATCCGCCACATGGTCAATGGCCTTATCCAAGGCGGCATAGTTATCTGCAGGGTCAGCCAAGGCGATAGCCGGTGTTTCCATAACCTCTGCGCCGAGGTTTTCCAGTTTTGCCGTGAGCTTGGATGCCTGACTGCGTGCCCGCGTTACGAGAATCCGCTTGCCAAACATTGGCCGCTGGGAAAGGTTATCGAACCACTGCAGGCTGTCCCGCAGGTTCACCACTTCGCCCACGATAAAGATGGCGGGCGGCTTGATGCCGTTTTTCGCCACATCTTCAGCGGCCTTGCCTACGGTAGTAATGAGCGTGCGCTGTTCCGGTTTGGTGCCCCAGCGGATAACAGCGGCCGGGGTGTCGGCACTACGGCCGTTTTCGATTAATTTGCTCGTGATATGCGGCAGGTTGGCTACGCCCATCAGGAACACAAGCGTATCCACGCCCGTAGCGAGGTGCTCCCAACGCATATTGCTTTTGCCCTTAGTCGGGTCTTCATGGCCCGTCACCACGGCAAAGGAAGTTGCCACCGCGCGATGGGTCACGGGAATGCCCGCATAGGCCGGTACGGAAATCGCCGAAGTGATGCCCGGCACGATTTCAAAGGGCAGATTGTTTTCCCGCAGGAGCAGGCCTTCTTCACCGCCCCGGCCAAACACAAAGGGGTCGCCGCCTTTAAGGCGCACGACGCATTTGCCCTCTTTGGCCTTGTCCACCAACAGCTGGTTGATATCTTCCTGTTTCATGGTGTGGTTGCTCGATGCCTTGCCCACATAAATGTATTCGGCATCTGCCGGCGCCCAGCGCAAGATGCGGTCATCGGCCAGACGGTCATAGACCACAACATCGGCCATCTTAAGGCAATCCACTGCCTTCATGCTGATAAGCCGGTAATCTCCGGGGCCTGCACCTACTAAATAAACCATTCCTGCCATATATGTCATCCCTTTTCTGTCTTATTTATTCTGCAACAAACCGAGTTCCTGCAAGATTTCCTGTCCGCCGGCGGCGAGAAGTTTTTCGGCCAGCGTTACACCAATTTTTTCAGCCTCACAAGCCTTGCCGCTGAGTTTATCGCGGTAGAGGCGCTGGCCGTCCAAGGAGGCGATTACGGCTTCTACCTGAATTTCGTCGTTGTCAGCGGGCACAGCGTAAACACCAACCGGCACCTGACAGCCGCCCTCGACCCTACCCAAGAATGCACGTTCTGCCTTGGCACAATGCACCGTGGCTTCGTCATTGAGGAATGCGAGCATTTCGCGCATCTCCGCATCGTCCTCGCGGGTTTCAATGGCCAATGCCCCCTGCCCTACAGCAGGCAGTACCATATCGCGGGGAAGAACTTCTGTGATACGCTCGCCAAAGCCCAGGCGTTTGAGTCCGGCCACGGCGAGAATGATGGCGTCAAAGTTTTCACTTTCGAGTTTGGCCAGCCGCGTATTCACATTGCCCCGCAGGTCGCAAATATTGAGGTCCGGACGGGCATGCAAAAGCTGTGCCTTGCGGCGCAGGCTCGATGTACCTACTTTTGCGCCACAAGGCAACGCTGCAAATGTCTTAAATTTGGGGCTGACCACGGCATCACCGGGGTCAAAGCGTTTCGTAATGGCGGCAAGCGTCAAGCCTTCGGGCAACTCTGTCGGCATATCCTTGAGGCTGTGCACCGCCAGGTCAATGCCGCCAGAGAGCATATCCATTTCAAGTTCCTTCGTGAACAGGCCCTTGCCACCAATTTTGGCCAAGGGGGCATCGAGAATCTTATCCCCCTTAGTGGTCATTAATTTGAGTTCGACTTTAAGGCCGGGATATTCTTCTTCCAAACGGCCTTTTACATATTCTGCCTGCCAGAGAGCAAGCTTACTGCTGCGCGTACCGATAACGATTGTGTCTTTCTTCACTGGTTGCTGTCTCTCCTATCGTATCAAGTTTGAATAGCGCCCGCATGGCGTCGATATAGAACTGCTCGTTTTCCGTACCAGCGGCAGAATTGAGCTTCATCATGGGCATGCGCAGAATCTTGCGCACAATCATGCGGCTCATATGTTCCACCTGCCGCCATTCCTCTTCCGTAAGCTCTGGAAGTTTGGAGCTGGCCCGTTTTACCTCCCGCTGGCGGATGCGCTCACAGCGGTCAGAAAGCAGCGCCATCAACGGACGGAAAGAGAGGTACTGGAACTTTTCTTCAATGGAAGCCACTTCTTCGGCTACGATTTTTTCTGCCTGTTTGGCTTCCTGACGGCGTTCCTCGATATGTTCATCGACCACTTCTTCCAAAGCGTCGATATTATAGAGCGTTACGCCCTTGATATCGCCCACTTCGGGGTCAACATCACGCGGAACGGCAATATCAATCAGGAATAACGGTCTGCCTTTTCGCTTGCTCATAAGCCGGCGGGTTTCCCAAGGCTTGATTACATAATGCGGCGCGCCCGTGGAGGTCACGATTACATCCACGTCCACTGCCCGCTTCATGGCATCCTTGAAGGGAACCGCTTCGCCGTTAAACTGCTCAGCCAAAAGCTGTGCCCGCTCAATATGGCGGTTGGCCACATAGATTTTCTTCACACCATGAGACATCAGATGCTGCGCCGTCAGCTCGGCCATCTTCCCGGCGCCGAAAATCAGGGCACTGGCTTCATGCAGTTCGCCCAGTGCTTCGCGCGCTAATTCCACAGCGGCATAACTTACCGACACGGAATTAAACTGAATGCGGGTTTCCGTACGCACCCGCTTGCCCGTGGCAATCGCCCGATGGAAAAGGGTATTTAATACCGTGCTCGTAGTGCCGGCTTCCCGCCCCATAGCATAGGCTTCCTTGACCTGGGAAAGAATCTGCCCCTCGCCGAGTACCAGCGAGTCAAGGCTCGATGCCACGCGGAACAGATGGTCAATACAGGCTTCATCCGCATAGTGATAGAGATATTCGTCAATATCTTCCTCATTCCCCGTCAAATCAAAGAGGAACTGTTTCAAGGTGGCTAAATCCCGCTCTGCATCATCCACCACCGCATACATTTCACTGCGGTTGCAGGTGGAGAGGACAACCGCCTCCAAAATACCCTCATAGGTTCCCAGATTCGCAAGACCGTTTTTCACCGCCGCCTTGGGGATGGAAAACCTTTCCCGCACATCAACAGGTGCTGTCTTGTGATTTAATCCCAGCATTAGTAATTCCATTTCTTACTTCTTCCTCCGCCTGGTCTAAATGACCCACTCTCACTAAATCAATAATCCCCTGGTTAAGACTCTGCCGCCACAGCCGTTCATGTTCCCGGCTGCCGCCCGGCATAGCCTTGATTTCATCCCGTAATACCATTAACCGTTCCAAAAACTGCCCGAAACTATCCGGGTATTCACGCTCCAGCCGCTCACGCAGGAGCCGGGAAAAGGCAGGACTGCCGCCGCCAGTGGAAACCGTCAGCAAAAAATCGCCCCGCTGCACCTTAGAAGGCACGGAAAAATCCGTCTGCTCCGGGTCGGTTGCCGCATTAACCAAGGCGCCAATCTCCTTAGCCTCAGCAATAGCCGCTGCATTAGCCGCTGGATTATCGGCTGTGACAAACACCAACAACGGGCGCAGTTCTTTCAGCAGCCCAGCCTTAAACGCCTGTTCCAACCAGTCGAGACGTCCCGACTCTGCCAACTTCCGCAAATCATCCGTCACCATTGGCGCAATCACAGTCACCTGTGCTTCCGCGGCTAAAAGTCCCCGGACTTTCCGATAGGCGACCTGCCCGCCGCCCACGACCACACAGCTTTTGCCCGCCAGTTCCAAATTCAGCGGATAAAGCACCGAATCACCTTCCACTTGTTTTTTTGTGAATACCTCTCAATTACGAATCGGATTCATATTTTTCTACTATTCCTATTATACCTTATCTAATCACGAAAAAAAAGCAGAAATCCATAAAATTTAGACTTCTGCCTTTGGAGTTTTTCACAATAAAATTTATTCCAGAGATATGATTTTGTTTTTGAGCACATAGACCAAGGCCTGCGTCCTGTCCTCCACTTTCAGCTTACGCAGGACGCGGGTCATATGGTTCTTGACGGTCTTTTCGCTAAGCCCCAGCGCCTTGGCGATATCCTGATTGGAAAAGCCCTTGGCTACGCATTCAAGCACGTCCATCTCTCGCGAAGTCAGGCGCTCGCCGCGGCTTTCATCGAGCATTTCCTTCGCCCTGCTCTCCACATCATCCGTCACCGTAGCACTGCCAAAGAGCCGCTCCGCCAGTTCCGGATAAACAAAGGCATCACCGCCGTTGACCACATGAATCGCCTTGATGAGTACCGCCGGTTCCACATCTTTTAAGAGATAACCCAATGCCCCGTTTTTGAGCATTTCCAAAACGTAGTTGTCACTATCGTGAATTGTCAGCGCAATAACCCGCGTTTCACAATCTGCCTGCTTGAGCTGTTTGACCACCTCTAAACCGCTAAGCCCCGGCATGTTGATATCCAAGAGCAATACATCTGGCTGCAACATGAGTGTCCGCGCCACAGCCTCCTGTCCGTCCTCAGCCTCACCGATAACCTCAAAGCCATCCTCAAAATTAAGTACTCGCTTTATTCCCTGTCGTAGAAGCGCATGGTCGTCTGCTATCAAAATTTTAATCGCCATACTCGTTTCTCCTTTATCTAATCTATAACCTCATAGCACATGCGCTTTCAGGAAAATCATGACTTCCGACTCCGTATGGCTATGCCGTACACTTTTGAAAAATGCCCCTAAGATGGGCAAATCGCCTAAAAATGGCACCTTGCTTAAACTATGGGATTCCTCACTGCCAATCAGCCCGCCGATCACCATGGTTTCCCCATCCTGCAGCCGCACCATTGTATCGGCACTGCGCCGCTGGAAACGGTACGCCTTCAAATCCGTCACAAATTCCGGCGTACTGACCTCTGTATGCACCTCTGCGGTAATCTGTCCCTCGGCGTTTACCCTGGGCGT
>CADBYQ010000115.1:7049-11737 GCA_902798865.1 Pseudoselenomonas ruminantium
CTGCAGATACGTCACCGTATTGGTCGTGGAAGTTTCCGTCACCGTCTGCGTAGGTACCGGCACATCACCACCAATGTTGATGACGGCTTCATGCCCCTGAATCGTGGTAATGTTCGGCCGGGCCAAAATCTTGGCCTTGCCATCCGATACCAGGGCATTCAATTTTGCGCTGAAATAAAATTCAAAGGGCTGCCCCTCAGGGCCGTGGCCAAATTGAATAATGCCCGGAATAGAATCGGACTTGCCGCCATAAGAACGGCGCACCTCATAATCCACCCGCTCATTTTCCTTGCCCTCATGATGGTAGGTCTTGCGTCTTTCCGGGTACTGTGGCAATTTTGACCATTCCCACTCCACGCCTAAATTTTTGGCGGCGTTCTTGGATAAGGCCACCACCTTGGCTTCAATGCTGACCTGTTTAGAGGGAATATCCACCTGCTGCAAAGCCTCCTGCACCCGCTGCGCCTCAGCATCTGTACCATAAAAAATCACTTTACCGGCAGATTCATCCACCAGCACCCGGGATGGCAGATTCACAGACTCCGATTTTGCCAGCAATTGTTTTTTTGCAGTTGATTCCACATTATTACTATCTTTCGTCAACTGGGACTTTTTTCCTGCTTCTCCCAAAGATAAATTTGCAATTTTCGCCAAATCAGCCGGTCGGGCATACTTTGCCTGATAACTATGTACCCGCCGCAGAGCATTGCTTTTATCCGGTGCAGTCACCAAGTAGACATTTCCATATCGCTCCAACAGCAGCCCTTGAGATGCCGACAATAATTCCAGAATTTTCTGCGGCTCCTCCTGCACATTGACCGTCACCGTTCCCCCGATGCCATCGGACAATAACAGATTAAAACCGCCTAAGCGCGCAACAGACATCAGCACCGCACCTGTCGGTGCATTCTGCACCTGTAGCCGCACAGGAGAGGCACTGACCTGCACATCTCCCCACCAGGTCAGAACAACCATCATCAACAGACAAAGAATTCTCTTTCCCATGTCATTTCGCCTCCGCTTCCCCATTCATCACCAGCGGCAAAACCTGCACCTGCCCGGAACGCTCCACCGTAACCGCAGCAGCACTTATGCCGGTCACCTGCCAATCCGAAACCATTTCGCCCGGGCCGACAGTTACCGTATTATTGCCGACTTTCAGCAAAGCCAGCCGCTGCCCCCCGCCTTCCACAATACCACATAAACTTATCGCCTGTTCATTACCGACGGACATTTGCGAACCATTCCCCGTAGCAGACGAAACCGCCGGCGGCTTGTCCATTCTTACCTTTCCATTCTCCATTGGCTGTTTGGCTGGCAAAGCCATATGCTCACTTTCCTGTTCCGTTTCATGAAGCAAGGAAAACGGATTGCGCAATTCCTTATGTTCATTGGCCTCCTGCAAACCACGAATGGCCAAAGAATCCTCCTGCACCACTTTCCCCGCTTCTCCTGCCTGCAACACAAGCGGGGGCTTTTCTGCCTCATCAGCATACCAAGCCCCTGCTAAAACCGCCAACAAAAGAACCAAACCACATCCAGCCAATGGTCTGTGCCATTGTTTAAGTCGAAACTCCATAATTCCGCCTTCTCTGTCCACATATGATGGAATTTTCTTTTATTATACATCCTACAGGTAGTATTTGTCAGCTTTGATTTAAAGAAAATTTTATAATTCGAGCCAAAAGACGGCGTGAGGGGGAGGCAATAACTTTCGTCTGCTTAGACAAGCTTGTCAAACGCTGCCGAAAGTCATTGCCTCCCCCTCCCGCCTCACTTCCATTCCTAAACTTAGCGCTTCAATGTAACCCATACAACGATACGTGTCTTGGCAAACAGAGGTCATGTATATACGCAGTAAGCCTGGTGGGACTGGTGATGTTTTCCGTAGCTTTTGACAAGCTTGTCTATGGCAAAGGAAAATATTACCAGCCCCACCAGGCGCCTTAGCACTACGATGTTAATGTACAGCAAAATAACGCAGTAAGCCCGTGGGGGCCGGTGATGTTTTCCGCAGCTTTTGACAAGCTTGTCTATGGCGAAGGAAAATATTACCGGCCCCCACAGGCGCCTTACCGCATCATTGTAATGTATAGTATGCACTAAGCCCGCAGGGGTTGGCGATGTTTTTTCGTAGCGTTTGACAAGCCTGTCTAAGCGAAGAAAAAATATTGCCAACCCCTGCGGGCGTCTTATTGTATAGATGTCAGTTGTTTAATTCTTAGCCACTAGGTCCGCTTCCGTCAGCGTCCCCTCTTTGGCCTTCTGCGTCAGTTCCGCCGTAGCCGTAAACAGCACATCACTGGAACTGTTGAGAGCCGTTTCACAGGAATCCTGCAGTACGCCGATGATGAAGCCAACACCAACGACCTGCATGGCGATATCATTGCTGATACCAAACGAGGAGCAGGCCACCGGGATAAGCAGCAGCGAGCCGCCTGCCACACCGGAAGCACCGCAGGCACCGACCGTGGCGATAATGCACAAGAGCAGCGCCGTGGGCAGGTCAACATCAATGCCCAGCGTATGCGCACAAGCCAGCGATAACACCGCAATGGTTATAGCCGCACCGCTCATGTTAATGGTTGCACCAAGAGGAATAGAGATGGAATACGTATCCTTATTGAGTCCCAAACGCGCGCACAAATCCATATTCACCGGAATATTAGCTGCCGAGCTTCTCGTGAAGAACGCATAGATGCCGCTTTCCCGCAAAGTTGTGAGCACCAGCGGATAAGGATTGCGATGAATGTGCAGATAAACAATCAGCGGATTCATGATGAGCGCTACAGAGAAGAACGCTCCCAAAAGCACTGCCAGCAAATGGAAGTAACCCATAATGGCATCAGCACCATTGGTACCGATGGCGTCAGCCACCAAGCCCATAATGCCGAAGGGCGCCAGACGAATAACCCACTGCACGAGCTTCGTCACAGCCTTGGCAAAATCATTGAGCGTTTCCTTCGTGCCATCCGAAGCATTATGCAGGGCAAGGCCCGTCAGCACGCCCCAAGCCAGAATGCCGATGTAATTGGCACTGGCAATGGCATGAATCGGATTATCCACTACGTTGAGCACGAGGTTATGCAAAACTTCCAGAATACCGCTCGGCGGCGTGAGTTTCGCATCTGCTAACTGCAAATGCAACGTGGTCGGGAAGGCAAAGGAATAAGCAACCGCCACGAGCGAAGCCAAAAACGTAGCAAATACATAAAGCTTGACAATCGGCCGCATGGATGCGCTGGCATCCGCATTTTTCTGTGCCATGGCATTCATAACGAGTACGAACACCAATACCGGCGCCACGCCCTTCAACGCCCGGACAAACAAATCACCAAAAATTGCCACCAAAGGCACCATCCCCGGCGCCGCCAGGGCAATGACAATACCAATAATTAAACCTACCGCGATTAGCTTGATCAGAGCAGTTTCCATATACTTTTTGCCGACTTTCCTAAACATGCTAATCATCCTCCTTCATTAAAAATCTTGTATTACGATAAGTGCGTTCACCCTTATGATACATCTGTTAGTATATACTATACTTTACACTTTTGCAAGAGTAAAATGTAAAAATGTTTTTATACAGTGAACGATTACAGGTAATAAAAAATCACCGCATACACATTTCCTTAATGTGTACGCGGTGAAAAGACATATTATGAAATTACAGTACGATTTTGCTAAAATCAGCCACTTTGTTAACCAAAGCATCCAGGGCATGGAGCAGAGCCAGACGGTTATTCTTAACCGCTTCATCCTTATCCATAACCATTACAGCATCGAAGAAAGCATCGATAGGTTTAGCCAGTTCCTTCAAGGCATCAATGGCACCAACGTAATCTTCACCATCTACAAGGCTGGCAACAGCACTGCTCGTGGATTTGTAAACATCATAGAGGGCTTTTTCTTCATCAGCCACAAAGACGTTTTCCTTGATTTCCGTTGCTTCGGCTTTTTTCGCCAGATTGGAAGCACGCACAAACGCCTGAATGTTCGCAGCAGCATCAGCCGTTTCCACGAACTTAGCCACAGCGGCAGCGCGCAGGCTGACCGCGTAGATATCGTCAACATTTTCAAGCACGGCATCCACCACATCATAGCGGACAGCTTCAAGCACGTTCTTGAGACGCAGGCGCATGAAGTCGGCTACATCCGACTGCATCTTCGTGCGGACAGCCTCATCCGTCAGACCATAGAGGTCCATGGATTTCGCCACAACCTTGGACAGGCTTACATCCCACTTGGCTTCAATCAGCATATTCACAAGGCCGAGAGCCTGACGACGCAGAGCAAACGGGTCCTGAGAGCCCGTCGGAATCTTGCCGCGGGAGAAGGTACCCACAATGGTATCAATCTTATCGGCCATGCTCACGATACGGCCGGCATCCGTCTGCGGCTGGTTGTCACCGGCGAAGCGCGGCATGTAATGCTCGTCAATGGCAATAGCCACATTTTCACATTCGCCATCAAGCTTTGCGTACTCACGCCCCATAATGCCCTGCAGTTCCGTGAATTCCGTTACCATGCCGGTAACGAGGTCAGCCTTGGACAGAAGGGCTGCACGCTGTGCGTGTTTGTGCGCCTTTTCATCAGCGCCGATTTCGTCCGCGATGAAACCAGCCAGTTCCACGAGACGCTCGGATTTTTCGTACATCGTGCCGAGGCCCTGCTGGAAGACAACCGTC
>CADBYQ010000116.1 GCA_902798865.1 Pseudoselenomonas ruminantium
AAAGCGAAAT
Source organism: Pseudoselenomonas ruminantium (assembly GCA_902798865.1). GTDB lineage: Bacteria > Bacillota > Negativicutes > Selenomonadales > Selenomonadaceae > Selenomonas_A > Selenomonas_A ruminantium_L. The sequence goes on from CADBYQ010000116.1 coordinate 11, forward strand.
ATAAAATTATTTTTTCTACAGGCAGGGATTTTCTACTGCTATAGCGAAAAGTTAATCTATGAAAATTCTACAAGGTGTGTTTATACTTTCGCGTAGTTAAATGTAAGGAATGTAGAGAAGCAGGTGAGCATTTGTGGAGAAAGTCAAAGTAATGATCGTCGATGATTCGAAGGTCAGCCGTGCGATGCTTGAGGGAAATCTTTCCAGGACGAACTTTGAGGTATGTGCACAAGCCAAAAATGCTGCTGAAGCAGTAGCGCTCTATGAGCAGTTCAAGCCGGCTGTGGTGACCATGGATATGAATCTTCCGGATGCTGATGGTCTCGAATGCACCCGCAGGATTCGTGCTGTGGACCCGGAAGCTAAAATCGTGATGATTAGCGCGATGAAGGACGCCAGCCTGGTGGCAAAAGGCCGGGAAGTGGGAATCAGTGCGTTTTTGCAGAAACCGGTAGGGATTAATGAGCTCATTGATACCCTGATGATTCTTTGCCAAAGTAAGGCAGGCAAAGTGGCTGTCTTGCGTGAATCCTATGCCAAGCCCTTTGTAAAAGCGTTGCAGCAGGGCATTTTCAGCATGACCGGGGTGCACAGTGAGGTCGAACTGGAGGAAGAAGAACGCAGCTTCCTGGAAGTCAGCGGTATTGCGGTGATAGTAGGGCTTACGGGGATGCCTAATGGCCGTGCTATCGTCTACATGGACAGCAATACCATGAAGGATTTTGCTACGGTAATGCTGGATGCAGAGGAAAGCGATGAAATTACGGAAGATGAAGCCAGCGAGTCGGTAGAAGAAGCGGTGAATATCATTGTGGGACGCGGTGTGTCCAATATCAATGATGTGTTCAAGGACAAGGAAATGCGCATTACTCCGCCGGGAACCATTGTGGGGAACAAGATTCGCATTGCCAGCCCGAAACTTACGACCTTCCGTATATGCGCCAAGACGCGCTTGGGCAATATTAACATGAGTGTGGGATTTGCGGAAGGAGAATGATAAGATGGATGCAAAATTAGTTAATCCGTTCGTCGATGCATTCACGACCGTAATGCCGCAAATGGGGTTTCCAGAACCCAAGCGGCTGAAGATGGGAGTTAAGACGAAGAATGCGGTAAGCCTTGGCGTTTCGGTTATCGTGGGCTTTACCAAGCAGATTAGAGGTAATGTAGTCTACAATATGAGCGAAGACACGGCAAAATTCATTGCATCGACCATGATGATGGGCATGCCGGTAGTGGAATTTGATGGGATGGCGCAAAGTGCTATTTCGGAAATGAGCAATATGCTGACGGCCAATGCCGCAACAAATCTTACCGGGATGGGGCTGGAAGTTGATATTTCCACACCGTCGCTGTCCATTGGCGAGAATTTCCAAGTGAAGATAAGCGATGATAACTATCTCACGGTGGAAATGGATTTGGGCGGTCATGTAGTAGAACTGGATATTGCTGTTGAGCAACAGTGATGAAGTGGGACTGTAGCAAAGGGGAGCTTTTGTTGCGGTCCCTTTTTGGAATGAAGTTATTGAGCATATTGTTATGTAATTAATGATATATTGCCGTGGAATAGAAGAAATGATATACTTTACAACACTGTATTACATACAACTTAATGTATGTAATTCTTTTGGGTGTTTGGTATTTGGGATTATCAAAAGAGGAGGAGAAAATGAATTTTAACAGTTTACGCTTTAAATTTCTGGCAGGCTTCATTCCCTTGTTTGTAGGCAGTTTTGCGGTTTTTTTTGCCATCAGCTATTATATGTCCAGTTCGGCATTGACGCGTAATACGGATTTGATTGCTCAGGAAATTGGCAATAGTACGGCAAAAGAGATTGAAAAGATTTACCAGCAGAGGGAACTCATCGTTGAATCGTTGACCACTAATCCGATCATTATGCATGGAACGCGGGAAGAACGCGTGAAAGTGCTGGCCGAAACCCTGGCCAAGCGCAATAACTTTACCATGCTGGCGTATTCCGACCCGGCTGGTCATGCCGTCAGCGATAAGAACAAGGATATGGATCGCACCAGCCGTGCCTATATCAAAGAAGTGCGCGAGACGAAGAAACCCGTGATGACGGGGCCATCCGTATCGGGTACGAGCGGCAAGCTCATTACGATCATGGCTTATCCGGTACTGGAAAATGGTGAAGTGATTGGTATTGTTTATGGCACCATTGAACTGGATGAAATAACGAAATTGGTGGGCGATATCAAGTACATGGATACTGGTCGTGTTTATATCGCTGACCAGGAAGGCCTTTGCATTGCCTATGCCCAGCTGCCGGAAGAAGTGGGCAAGATGGATTTGTCCAAGGAGGTTTCTACCAAGAAACTCGATATGGCACTCGTAAATGGCTTTACGAGCGCAGTACAGCAGGATAAGCAGGTTTCCACGGAATATACGACGACCAGGGGAGAAGCCTCGCAGGCGGTGTTTACGCCGGTACATCTGGCTAACCGCACCTGGATTGCGGTATCGGTAGCCCCGCTTGCGGAAGTGCGGGCGGATGCCTATAGCCTGATGAAGATTATGGGGCTGGTTGCCGCTGTCATGGTGCTGATTATCAGCGGAATTCTTTGGGTCCTGGCGAAGAAACTTTGTGACCCTGTGGTGGCTTTGCGCGAAGAGTGCATGATTATCAACAAGGGCGACCTGCGTGACCGGCCGCTGACGGTGAACAGCAATGACGAATTAGGCGATTTGGCCCGTGGCTTCAATGAGATGCGGCGTACGGTTCGTGAGCTCATCGGTCATATTCAGAAGAATGCAGAGAAAGTATCGGCTTCAGCGGAGGAACTTTCGGCAGCTTCCCATCAGTCGGCTGATGCCGCCAGTCAGGCAGCACAGCAGATTACGGATATTGCCGCTGGCATTGCCCAGCAGTCCGAATCGGCAGCTGATGCAGATAAAACGGCTGTGGAAATTGCCGAGCGTACTACGCTGGTGGCAAACAGTGCCGATGCGATTGCCATTGTTACGGAACAGACCGTAGGCAGTGTCAATACGGGACGGGATGCGATTCAAACAGTGGTGGAATCCATGAAGGCCATCGGCGACAGTACCACTACCGTGAAGTCGTCCATTAAGGAACTGGCCAAGAGTTCGGATGAAATCGGCAGAATCGTCGAGCTGATTTCCGGAATTGCGGAACAGACGAATCTGCTGGCGCTCAATGCCGCGATTGAGGCGGCCCGTGCCGGTGAATATGGCCGGGGCTTTGCCGTGGTGGCCGATGAAGTGCGCAAACTGGCCGAGGAGTCTGCCAGTTCCACGCAGCAGATTGCCAATCTCGTGACCAAGATTCAGACGGATATGAAACAGGCGGTAGCTGCCAGCGAGGAAAGCGCGGAAAGCGTAACGAGCAGCATCGACTCGGTAAATGAGGCAGATGAAATCTTTAAGTCCATTAAGGTGGCAATTGACGCTTTGGCTGAGGGTATCCGTGAGGTTTCCAGCAGCATCAAGTCGGTTTCGGATGGTACGGATTCCATGCAGCAGGCGGTAAAAGACATCGCGGGCATCAGTAATACCAATGCCAGCCGGGCTGAAGCGGTGTCGGCAACGACACAGGAACAGTCGGCATCTGCACAGGAGATTGCCGCAGCGACCCGCGGCCTTGCCGAGCAGGCAGAGCAGCTGGCGCACGAGATCGAGCGGTTTAAGATTTAATCAGGAAGAATAGAAACGGCCTGTGGCATCCTTATTCACTAAGGTGCCACAGGTTATTTGTTTTTCACGAAAAAATAAGCCGCAGAAGTGCAAAAAACTGTTGGCAAGGTAGTGAGTTTGGTTTATAATGGTGTACAGTATGTTTTGAAGAGGTGGCTAAATGGCAGATGCTATGGTTGCGGTGACGGTGGAAGGCGTGCAGGTGGATACAGCGGGCGAAAAGACCGTGCTGAAATCGAAGGCAAACGGTAAGATTACGGCACGGGCCGGTAAGCATTATGTGCGTTATGAGGATGCCTCACTTCACGATAAGGAAGCGGTGCCTACGGTGCTCAAAATGAGCCGTGATGGCCTGACGCTAATCCGCCGTGGAGCTGTGGATATGCAGCTGGAGTTTCGGCTGGGGGAAAAGACCCGTAGTGTGTATAGAACGCCCTACGGTAATTTTGATTTGCTGGTAGAAACCCATAAGCTGGATATTTATTTTCAGGATGGTGAGGGCAAGGTTATGGCGGAATACGATTTATTCCTCAACGAAAACTTGCAGAGCCACAATACATTGAATGTAGTAATGAGTGCCGAACAGGCAAATAATTAGGAGGACTTTGGATTGGATATTAAAGACACACTGACAGAAGCCATTGAAGCAGCGGCTAAAAGCGCCATTGCTGATGGTGTATTCCCGGAAGGGGAACTGCCCAAGGTTATTTTGGAAGTACCGCCCCAGAAGGAGTTCGGTGATTTTGCTACCAACTTTGCCATGCAGTCGGCACGCGTGTTCCACAAGGCACCACGTCAGATTGCGGAAGAACTGGTGAAGCGCATCGAGGGTGACTGGCTCGACCATGCCCAGATTGCTGGTCCGGGCTTTTTGAACTTTTATCTGAAGGGCAATGTGCTCTACGATTCCTTCCAGAAAATCCTTGAAGCGGGCGAAAGCTACGGCCAGCTGCCGAAAAAAGACGCACCGAAGATTCAGGTGGAATACGTCAGCGCCAACCCCACGGGCCTTCTGCATGTCGGTCATGGCCGCGGTGCTGCCGCAGGTTCTGCGCTTGTAAATCTTCTGCGGGCGGCAGGTTTCCCGGTGGAAAGCGAATACTACATCAATGACGCCGGCAATCAGATGAACAATCTGGCGCGTTCCGTCAATGCCCGTTATTTGGAACTCCTGGGTCAGGAAGTCGAATTCCCCGAAGACGGCTATCATGGTCAGGACATCATTGACACGGCACAGCGCATTATCGACAAGGAAGGCGACAAGTACCTCTCCATGAGCGATGATGAGCGCATAGAAATTTTCAAGGACTTGGCTTATGTCGAAAAACTGGCCACCCTTAAAGAAGATTTGGCTTCCTTTAATGTCACCTTCGACAAGTGGTTCAGCGAACGCACGCTGCATCCGGAAGCCGTTAAGGCTGCCGTGAAAATCCTGCAGGACAACGGCAATATCTACGAAAAGGATGGCGCTCTCTGGCTCAAGTCCACGGCTTATGGCGACGACAAGGATCGTGTAGTTATCCGTGACAACGGCGTGCCGACGTACTTGGCTGCCGATATCGCTTACCATCACAACAAATATGAGCGTGGTTTTGACCGTCTGATTAACATTTGGGGCGCTGACCATCACGGCTATGTATGCCGCGTAAAGGCCGCTATGGACGCACTGGGTCACGATTCCAATAAACTTACGGTACTGCTCCTGCAGATGGTTGCCCTTTACCGTGGCGGCGAGCTCGTGAAGATGAGCAAGCGTACTGGTCAGAGCGTTACGCTGAACGAACTCATGGAAGAAGTTGGCACCGATGCTGCCCGTTATTTCTTCTTGATGCGTTCCTTGGACAGCCAGCTCGACTTCGATTTGGATTTGGCCAAGAAAAAATCCAACGATAACCCGGTGTACTACATCCAGTATGCGCATGCCCGCATTTGCAGCATTTTCCGTCAGTGCAAGGAAACGGGACTTTCCCTCAGCGATAAGCCGGAACTTTCCCTGCTCACGGATGAATCGGAACTCGACCTCATCAAGAAGATTGAGGAATATCCCGAAGAAATCGAACGTGCTGCCCGTGATTATGCACCGCAGCGTATTGCCCGTTACAGCTATGATTTGGCCAGCGCCTTCCATAGCTTCTACAATAAATGCCGCATTGTCGGCGTAGAGCCGAAACTGGCGGAAGCTCGTTTGGCTCTGGTGACGGTTACGGCCCATGTCATTCGTCATTCCTTGGGAATTTTGGGTGTATCCGCACCGGAACAGATGTAATTTAGGATTTGGAAGGAGAACTTTTTGATTATGGATTTTATCAATAGCTCGGAAGTCGATATCGCATACCATGTGCTGACGGAAAAAGGTCAGACCATGTACTATAAGGATTTGGTTCTTGAGGTAATCGAGAAGAAGCATAAGCCGGTGCAGTCCCTGTCGGCCGCTATCTCGGAAGTGTATACCCTCATCAACATGGACAGCCGTTTCCAGCATGAAGGCGACCAGCAGTGGGGCCTTACGGAATGGAATCCGCCTGAAGTGAAGCGTCATTCTGCCCGCAGTGCAGCATCCCGTTCCAAGGCTGCCAACAAGGCAATCAACAGCCGTCAGAAGAAGCTGGAAAGCATTCAGGAATAAGGAGGTAAATCATGGCAAAGTATATCTTCGTTACCGGTGGTGTGGTATCGTCCCTGGGCAAAGGCATCACGGCGGCATCTTTGGGCCGTCTCTTGAAGAGCCGCGGGCTCAAGGTTACGATTCAGAAGTTCGACCCGTACATCAATATTGACCCGGGTACGATGAGCCCCTATCAGCATGGTGAAGTGTTCGTTACCGACGATGGTGCGGAAACAGACCTCGACCTGGGCCATTACGAGCGTTTCATCGACATCAACCTGTCCAAGAACAGCAACATCACCACGGGTAAGGTGTACTGGTCCGTGCTCCATAAGGAACGCCGCGGCGAATACTTAGGCTCCACGGTGCAGGTTATTCCGCATATCACCAACGAAATCAAACAGCGCGTCTACGATGTAGCCAAGGCTGACGGCGCCGATGTGGTCATCACGGAAATCGGCGGTACGGTAGGTGATATCGAAAGCCAGCCGTTCCTCGAAGCCATCCGTCAGGTCAAGAAAGAAGTTGGCCCGAAGGATACGCTCTACATCCATGTAACGCTGCTGCCGTATATCTCCGCTGCCGGCGAACTCAAGACCAAGCCGACCCAGCACAGCGTAAAGGAACTGCGTGCCATCGGCATTCAGCCGGATATCCTCGTATGCCGCACGGAAAAGACCATTTCCAAGGACATGAAGGAAAAGATTGCCATGTTCTGCG
>CADBYQ010000117.1 GCA_902798865.1 Pseudoselenomonas ruminantium
CATTTAATTTATTAGTAAGAATGGAAACCGGCGTTTTGGTGAAAACTGGGAGGCAATCATGGGAAACGTTAGACGTATCTATGTAGAAAAGAAGGCGGAATATGCCATTGACAGCGGGGATTTAATCGCGGATTATCAGCAGACCTTGCAGCGGCTTTTGCAAAAGGAAACCGCTGCAGTAAAGGCATTAACTGTGGATGACGCCTATAAATTCCACGGGCGGCTTTATGAGGGCTGGCAAGTCTGGGGCGCAGAGAAGACTGCGCTATATGATGAGCGCCTTCACGAGCTGCATGGATTGGATTTTACGGATTTGCTGGTGCAGGTGGATACGCTTTTCCGGCAGGACAGCGTGGCAGGAAAATGGGCGCGGCGGTTTGTTTATATCAATATCGACGAGGTGCAGGATACGAGCCTGTTGGAGTACCGTATTATCTCCCAGATTTTCGGTGCTAGTCACCTGCTCCTTTGCGGAGATTATTTTCAGACCATTTATGAATGGCGCGGCTCACATCCGGAACTTGTCTTGCGCAAGTTCCAACAGGACTATAATCCCAGACGCATCGTGCTTCATGAAAATTATCGGGCTACGCAACTGCTCTTAAATGCGTCCTTTGACTGGCTTAGAAATTCCTTCCCGGAGCGGGTGAACCTGCTTTATCCTGACGGACTGCAGGCGGTGAGTCATGAGCATGGAGAGCCGATTGTACTGAAGGGCGCGGCGGATTTCAGCGAGGAAGCCCAATGGATTTACTATCAGATTCAGCAGCTGCCTGTTGCCGATTACAGCCGGGTCTGCATACTGACCCGCAGCAACCGCTATAACAAGGAATTGTCTGCGCATTTCCGTTCACTGAGCCGTTTTGTATCGGAAAAGGAACGTCTGCCTTTTATGCTGATTGATGAGCAGAAGTTCTTTCGGCGGCAGGAAATAAAGGATGCTTTGGCGGTACTTAAACTGGCAGTCAACAAGCATGACGTGGCAAGTCTGGTGCGGGTGTTGAACCGCTTTGCAACTGGAATTGGCCCGGCGACCATCAAGAAACTGTCCAGTGAGGAAATCCGCAGTGCTGGCATTCGGCTGACGGATTTTGTCGATGCCGATGCCCGCGAGAGCGGTGAACCTTATGCGAAACTGCTGGCGGCTTTGGCGGCAGAGAATATCGTCGTGTTTGATGTGGAGTCTACCGGTGTGGATACGACTCGTGATGAAATCATCCAGATTGCGGGGATTCGCCTGGATAAGCATGGTGCGGTCAAGGAAAAGTTTGTGCGGCTGTTGACGCCCTTGCGCAAGGTTGGCGATTCGGTGAAGGTGCACGGCCTTACGGATGATTTCCTGCGGGAGCAGGGTGAAGACCCCAAAAAGGTCTTGCAGGATTTCTGCGCCTTTGCCCAAGGGGCGGTGCTCGTAGGGCATAATGTGTCCTACGATTTGCGGATTTTGGGCAGCGAGCTGTCCCGTCTGGATTTGCCGCCACTGGAATATCCTCTGTATTATGACACGCTGGATATCTTCCGGCGGTTTTATCCCAATCTGCCCAATCACAAGCTGGAATTTTTGGGGAAATACTGTGAGGTCAAGCATAAATCCAGTCACGATGCCTTTGATGATATCATGGCGACAGCGGAAATCCTCCTGTATGCCGTGGAGCGGGATTTGCGCCCCCATGTGGAGGCGCGGCGGGAAATTATGGCCAAGTATCAGGAGTTGTTTACCGAATGGGCAGACATGCTTACCGAAGTTCGCCAAAAGGCAAAGCACCTGCGCCCTTGGCAGCTCTTGGGTGAGATTGTGGTGAACTGGGGCATGGACAAGTATTATCTCAAGCACAAGGAACCGCAGCGCGTGGAACACTTGCGGGATTTATTCCGGCAGGCGCGGGATTTGGATGATGAAGCCATCCGGCCGCTTGATGCGGTGGAGCGTTTCCTGCGCTATACGACGCTTTCCAATACGGAGCTGGATACATTGACGAAGCGTCCGCAGATTCCCATTATCACCATCCATCAGGCCAAGGGCTCGGAATTTGACTATGTATTCCTGGCAGGCTTGCAGGAGGGGACATTCCCTGGCTTTCAGGCGGAGAAAAGTGGGCGGCTGGCAGAGGAAGCACGGCTCTTTTATGTGGCTATGACCCGGGCGAAAAAGCAGCTGTTCCTGTCGTGGTCGCAGACCATGTATGGTCATTACCGTCATATCAGCAGTTTTATCCGCAACATTCCGCGAAAGTATCTGCATAATGTATGATGTGCGTGTGTCTGAACATGCATACAGTATTTTTTATAAATTTTTGTTGTTATGATAAAATTGTGTACATTCAGATTGGAATGTAGTATACTATTTACTGGTAGACACAATTGTATGAGTTTTATAGACAAAGGAGCGATTACTTTGGCAGACATGAAACAGTATGTACAAGATACGTTAGACCTGATTGCAAAACGTGACCCGGACCAGCCGCAGTTCAAGAACACGGTATCCAAGGTCCTGGAAAGCGTTATCCCTGTGCTGGAAGCACATCCGGAATTCAAGGAACAGAAGATTCTGGAACGCATTATCGAGCCGGAACGCGTGATTACCTTCCGCGTACCCTGGCAGGACGATAAGGGTGAAGTTCATGTAAACCGCGGCTTCCGCGTGCAGATGAGCAGCGCCATTGGCCCCTATAAAGGCGGTCTGCGCTTCCATCCCAGCGTAAATCTCGATATTTTGAAATTTCTGGCTTTTGAGCAGGTGTTTAAGAATGCTCTGTCCGGCCTGCCGATTGGCGGTGCCAAGGGCGGTTCGGATTTTGACCCGCATGGCAAATCCGACAATGAAGTTATGCATTTCTGCCAGAGCTTTATGACGGAGCTCTATCGCCATATCGGCCCGGATGTGGACGTTCCGGCTGGTGATATCGGCGTAGGCGGTCGTGAAGTCGGCTATCTCTATGGCCAGTACAAGCGCATCCGCGACAGCTATGATGCAGGTGTTCTGACAGGTAAGCGCGTTGACTACTGGGGCAGCCTTGCCCGTACCGAAGCTACCGGTTACGGCCTCTTGTACTTCGTCAAGAATATGCTCGACGCCAAGGACATCAGCCTCAAGGACAAGACGGTTGTGGTTTCTGGTTCCGGCAACGTAGCAACCTATGCCATCGAAAAGGCACAGGCTTTCGGTGCCAAAGTTGTTACCTGCTCCGACTCCAACGGCTATGTCTATGACCCCAATGGCATTGACCTCGATGCTGTCAAGGAAATCAAGCAGGTTCGCCGCGGCCGCATCAAAGAATATGTGGAAAATCATCCGCAGGCTGAATACCATGAAGGCTGCAAGGGCGTTTGGACGGTCAAATGCGATGTGGCTCTGCCGTGCGCAACGCAGGGTGAAATCGACCTCGAAAGCGCAAAAGCCCTCGTGGCTAACGGCGTAATCGCTGTTGGTGAAGGTGCCAATATGCCGTCCACGCTGGAGGCAATCGCTTACTTCCAGCAGAACAAGGTGCTCTTTGCTCCGGGCAAGGCAGCCAATGCCGGCGGCGTATCCGTATCCGCACTCGAAATGGCCCAGAACTCCGAAAGACTCCAGTGGACGTTTGAAGAAGTCGATGGCAAGCTGCAGGATATCATGGCCAACATCTACAAGAATGCCAAGGCCAACGCTGAAAAATATGCTGACCCCGACGATTTGGTAGCCGGTGCCAACATCACCGCCTTTGTCAAGGTGGCTAATGTTATGCTGGCGCATGGTCTGGTGTAAGAGAATAAAGTTTTTAGGATTGACCAGTCAGATTGGCTGGTCAATTTTTAATGATATTTAATGCTTTTTTTCTCTTATGGCGCTATAATAAATAAATAATCTTTATAAGCAGAGGTATGAAGCGTGAAATTTGGCGAGTTTATGGCCAGCTTGCAAAAAAGTGAGTTAAAGCATGTTTATTTGTTGGCTGGGGAGGAACATTATTATATAGAAAAAGCGCGGGAAAAACTTTTCGCGCAGCTGTTTGCCAGCCCGCAGGAACAGGCTGGTGCCCTGCAAAAACTGACTGGTGTGTTGGATACAGATGATTTAGTGGGGCTTATCGAGACCACGCCATTTTTTGCCAGTAAAAATGTGCTGCTTTTGCAGGATACCAGTTTGTTTAAGGAAAACAAAGAGGAAGGGGACAGTAAAAAGCCGGGCAAGGACAAGAAGATGGAACGGCTGTTGGCAACGCTTGCGGATATGCCGGAATTCAGCTATGTGATTTTTGTGCAGAACGGCAAGGCAGACAAGCGGCGCAAGTTGTATAAGGTCATTGAAAAATGTGGGGCGGTGCTCGAGGCAGAGGCTGTTCGGGCCTGGAATATCAATGACTGGCTGCAGGGAAAGCTGCAATCCATGAACAAGGATATGGACAGGGAGGCTATGGCTTATTTCAGCGGGGTTGTCAGCACCATGCAGACCATTTCCCTGGAATTTTTGGACAAGGAATTTGACAAACTGGCGCTGTTCACCAAAGAGCGGCAAATCACGAAAGATTTGTTGACCAAGGTTTTTGCGGGATTGCCGGAGGTATCGGTGTTTGCCATGCTGGATGCCATCAGTGAGCGGAAAGCGAAGAAAGCCATGCAGCTTCTGAGGCGCCAGTTAAATGATGGCACTTATTTTACGGTAATACTAGCGCTGTTGACTCGTCATGTACGGCAACTTTGGCAGGCACAAACGCTGCAGAAACAAGGCATACGAGGCAAGGCACTGGCCAAGCCCTTGGAATTGAATCCTTTTATTGCTGAGAAATTGGGACGGGCTGCCATGCAATTTCCCGAAGCAGTACTGAAACGCAATATGCTTGAACTAATAGATGCAGACTACTTTTTGAAAACAGGACAGGCCGGAGAGGAAGTATTAGAACATGCCGTGATTGACCTGTGCCGTGGACAGGCATAGGCGAAGATTGGATTTTTGTGGTATTGGCAGTCAGGATATAGACAGAAAGAACTCTTTGCAGTATCATGTTATAGGAAACGATCAGTTCTACGGAATCCTATCATGGCTGGAAGATGAGCCTGATGTGGAATAAAACGTTTTAATGGTTAGAGGTGGATGAATTTTGTCGGAAATTTTAGCTCAACCGACTGTTATTTTGGCATTGATGGGCGTATTGGCCATGATATTTGGGATGATACGTATTCGTCGTGAAAAGATGGAAACATCTGTGTTAATCAATTCGGCGCTCTTGCTGGCTTTGGCTGTAGTACTTGAGCAGTTGCGTATTTTTCATATGCCGCAGGGGGGCAGCGTTACAGCTGGCGCTATGGTGCCATTGCTTTTGATTGCCTGTCGTTTTGGCGTGGGCACAGGTGTGTTGGCAGGTTTTGCTTATGGAATGATCAATATGCTGCAGGAGCCTTTTATTCTGCACCCGGTACAAGTACTGTTTGATTATCCTCTGCCGTTTATGGCAATGGGGCTGGCAGGTATTAGTCGTCAACATATTTATTGGGGAACGGGATTGGCCTTTTTGGCTCGTTTCGTCTGCCATTTTATTTCCGGAGTGGTGTTTTTTGGCAGTTATGCACCGGAAGGTATGTCACCTGTGTGGTATTCATTGGTGTTTAATATCACTTATCTTGTACCCGAAATGCTTATCTGCTGTTTGATTTTCAAAGTACTGCCTGTAAAAAAATTAACAGAGCATATGGCTTTGGTACGCAATTGAAGAATGAAAAGGTGCTGTGATAAAATGTTTCCGCATTTCATCACAGCACCTTTTTGGCGTCTTTTATTGTAGTATTTTATTTCAAGGGGCAATATGTAACAATGCGCACAGCTTTTGCCTGGGCGTTATGTTATAGTGAGAGAAAAATGTTATGGAGGCGAGGATATTGAATAAATGGGCAGTAATTTATTCTTCGGTGACTGGTAACACCAAAATGGTAGCTGAGGCCATTGCAGGCGCGGCAGAGAAAGCCGATATTTTTCAGGTGCAGGAGGCCCCGACGGACTTATCCGGATATGATATTGTAGCGATTGGGTATTGGCTGCGGCTGGGACAGCCTGACCCTATGACGTTGAAATACCTTCCAAAGGTGGAAAAATCCCGTGTGGTGTTCTTTCAGACACATGGGGCAGAGGTAACTAGCGAACATGCCATTACCTCATTTGCCCGGGCTGGGTATAATCTGGGCAAAGACTGTGAAATCCTGGGGACATTTGGTTGTCAAGGTAAAATCAATCCGGTATTGTTGGAAAAGCGAAAAAATGCTCCTGCAGATGACCCACATGGTGGGACCGCTGCCATAGAGCGCTGGAAAAAAGCCGCTTGTCATCCGGATGAGGCAGATTTAGCGGCTGCGGTGCAAATGGTTAGGGCAATGGAGCATAAGCTTGTCATGCGGGAACGTTATTTGGCAAAGAAGCAAAAAACTGATAATTCTTTGTAATGTAGTTCCTTTTCATGCGTATGTTATAGTGTAAGCAGTTAAGAGCTGCGGGGAAGGGAACCACAAGGTGTATAGCTTGTGGCGTAATAGACGAAGCATGAGGAGGAATTGACTATGAAAACGCGTATTTTGACTGTAGTGGGTGCTATGATGATTGCTCTTTCCAGCATGTGCTTTGCACATGTTTCTGGAGGCAGTATTTGCGGGCTGACTAATACGGATGACGGACAGAAAATCATCATTTATACCTGCGAAGGGTATTCGGTGGCTTCAGTAATTGAGTTCCGTGTAGATGCGCAGCTGGAAAACCATGATGTTATTGAGGCCTTGAATGGTAATTATCTGACAGAGATTGGCCGCATCCGCATTAAGGATATGCATAATGGCTCCAGCCAGAATATCATTCATATCGAAGGGGTTAACCTGACGGAAAAGGAAGCTCTGCGTTGGTTGGCTAATGGGGGAGCTTTTGAATAAATAGTTGTCGTGTACATCGAAGCATAAAGGCGCCCGTGGGAACTGGTAATATTTTCCTTCGCCATAGACAAGCTTGTCAAAAGCTGCGGAAAACATCACCAGTTCCCACGGG
>CADBYQ010000118.1:0-2971 GCA_902798865.1 Pseudoselenomonas ruminantium
CAGTGGATTGATCGCTGTCGGCGAGGAGGCTTTCAGCGGTTGTCTGCTGCTACACCTTATCGACTTGCCCGCCAACATCAAAACTATTGAAGCCGGTACTTTCCGCAACTGCCATGCCCTGACGGCGATGGCACTGCCGACAATGGCGCCGTCGCTCTGGCGGGCCATTTCCGCCGCCTGTTCCGGCGTGGAGATCCCGAAGCCCACTGCTGCCGGCGTATCCGTGACGGCACGGATCTTTTTATAGATGGAAGCGATGTCCGTCGTGATTTCCGAACGCACACCTGTCACACCCAGGCTGGACACGATATAGATGTATCCTTTGGCGTCCTTGGCGAGCATCTGGATGCGGTCGTCCGACGTGGGGGCGATCATGACGATGCGGTCCACGCCGTATTTGCGGCACGCCCCTTCCAGTTCCTCCCGTTCCTCATAGGGGACATCGGGCACAATGGTGCCATCCACGCCCGTTTCGGCGCAGCGGCGGTAGAATTTTTCCGTTCCGTAATGGAAGATGGGATTCGCATAGGTCAGGAAGACCAGGGGGATGTCCGTTTCCTTGCGCACTTCGGCAACCATATCAAAGACCTTGTCCGTCGTACAGCCGTTGGACAGGGCCCGCAGGTCCGCCGCCTGGATGACGGGACCTTCGGCCATGGGGTCGCTGAAGGGGATGCCCAGTTCCACCAGGCTCGCCCCCGCCTTTTCCAGAGCCAGGATCAGCTTCTTCGTCGTTTCCAGGTCCGGGTCGCCCGCCGTAATGAAGGGAGCGAATACTTTTTTACCTTGCAATGCTGCCGCCAACTTACTCATGTAAATCCCTCCCCAAATATCTGGCGATGGCCGCCACGTCCTTATCACCCCGGCCGGACAGGTTGATGACGAGTATCTGGTCCTTGCGCATGGCCGGCGCCAGCTTCATGGCATAGGCCACAGCGTGGGCGCTCTCAATGGCCGGGATGATGCCTTCCGTACGGGACAGGTAACAGAAGGCGTCCACGGCCTCCTGGTCCGTTGCCGCCACGTATTCAGCACGGCCGATGTCGTGCAGGTACGCATGTTCCGGTCCGATACCGGGATAATCCAGGCCGGCGGAAATGGAATAGACCGGCGCAATCTGGCCGTACCGGTCCTGCAGGAAGAGGGACTTCATGCCGTGGAAGATGCCTTCCGTGCCGCAGGCGATGGTGGCCGCCGTTTCCGGCGTGTCGACGCCGCGGCCGGCTGCTTCGACGCCGATGAGTTTCACATCTTTGTCGGGAATGAAGTCATAGAAGAGGCCCATGGCATTGGAGCCGCCGCCGACGCAGGCCAGGACGGCATCGGGCAGGCGCCCTTCCCTTTCCAGCAGCTGGGCTTTGACTTCTTCACCGATGACCTTCTGGAAGTCGCGCACCATTTCGGGATACGGATGCGGTCCCATGACGGAACCGAGTACGTAGTATGTGTCTTCGACGCGGGCCGTCCAGACGCGCAGCGCCTCATTGACGGCGTCCTTCAGTGTGCCTGTCCCCGTCGTAACCGGCACGACCTTGGCGCCCAGCAGTTCCATGCGGAACACGTTCAGGGCCTGGCGTTCCGTATCCTCGACGCCCATGTAGACCGTGCAGTCCATGCCCATGAGGGCTGCCACCGTCGCCGTAGCGACGCCGTGCTGGCCTGCGCCCGTTTCGGCGATGACGTGCTTCTTGCCCATGCGTTTGGCCAGGAGGCACTGGCCGAGGACATTGTTGATCTTGTGCGCCCCTGTGTGGTTCAGGTCTTCGCGCTTCAAATAAATCTTCGCCCCGCCAAGGTCTTTCGTCATCTTTTCCGCATAATACAGCATGGACGGCCGGTTCGCATAGTCCCGGTAGAGTTGGCGCAGTTCCGCCAGAAAGTCCGGATCGTCCTTGTATTTTTCATATGCTGCTTCCAGTTCTTTGACGGCGGTCATCAACGTTTCCGGAATATACTGCCCGCCATGGATTCCATATCTTCCCTTGCTCATAATTTCAACCCTCTCACTGTCTCTATGAATTTTCGGATTTTCCCTTCGTCTTTCTGCCCGTCCGTCTCGACGCCGCCGGATACGTCGACGCCGTACAGCCGGTCACGCAGATGCGGCAGTGCCAGCACCTTGCGGATGCTCTCCTCCACGTTGTCCCCCGTCAGTCCGCCGGCCAGGAAGAACGGCTTGTCGATGCGCAGGTCCTGCAGGAGGGCCGCCTCGATCTGCCGGCCCGTACCGCCGTACACGCCCGGCTGGAACACGTCGAGCAGGATGTAGTCCGCATACGGGGTGCAACGGGCCAGTTCCGCGGCGCTGTCTGCGCGGAGGCGGACAGCCTTGACAAGCGGGGCCCGCGTCTGCTGCCGCAGGCTCTGCAGATACTGTTCATCTTCATCCCCGTGCAGCTGGATACCGTCGATGATGCCCTCGTTGGCGAGGGCCGCCACCTTGTCCGCAGGAGAGTTCACGAAAACCCCCAGGACGGGAATGTCCGCCGCCAGCCGGGCCTTCAGGACCCGGGCCGTTTCCCGGTCCACCCGGCGCGGACTCTTGGCGAACACGAACCCGGCATAGTCCGGACGGTACCGGTTGACGGCGTCCGTGTCGGCTGCCCGCCGGAGGCCGCATATCTTAATGTGCAGATGCATATGCTTCACGCCTCCCGGAAGGACTGCAGCGTCGCGCCGATGTCGCGGCTCCGCATGAGTGTTTCGCCGATGAGGGCGGCCTGTACACCAGCCTCTTTCAGGCGCCGGATATCCGCTGGTGTGCGGATGCCGCTTTCAGCCACGCAGATACGGTCTTCCGGTATTTCGCCCCGCAGGCGCAGGCAGGTTTCAAAGTCCACCGTGAAGTCCTGCAGGTTCCGGTTGTTCACGCCGATGAGGACGGCGCCCGTCTGCAGAGCCGTCTCCACCTCGTCCGCATCATGGGTTTCCACGAGGGCGTCCAGGCCGACGCTTTCCGCAATCTGCCGGT
>CADBYQ010000118.1:2976-18993 GCA_902798865.1 Pseudoselenomonas ruminantium
GTATTCTTCCAACTGGGAAGGGGTCAGGATGGCGGCGATGAGGAGGACGGCCGCGGCACCCAGGGTGCGGGCCTCGTAAATCTGGTAGGGATCCACGGTGAAATCCTTGCGAAGGACCGGGATACCGGCTTGGGCGGCGATTTCCTGCAGATACTTGTCCTTGCCGAGAAAATGGCGCGGTTCCGTCAGACAGCTGATGGCTGCCGCGCCGCCTTCTTCATAAGCCCGGGCAATCTTCCTGTACGGAAAGTCCGGGGCGATGAGCCCTTTGGACGGCGATGCCTTTTTACATTCGCAAATCAGGCTCAGGCCGGTCCGGGACAGGGCCGCGGCAAATCCTTCCGCCGCCCGGTTCCGTTTTTCCTGCCGCGCCTCCAGCGTTTCCGCGTCCCGCCGGATAGTTTCGGCGCTGACCTGCTGCTGCCGTTCCCGGACCCGTTCACGGGCCTCCTCAGCCAATACATCCAATATCATGTCGCCACTTCCTGTCTTGTTCGTGTATTCCTTACCGTCCCTGCTGGCTGTATGCCGCGAATGCGTCCAATTTTGCTTTAGCTTTACCGTTGTCGATCAGTTCGGCTGCCAGGCGGATGCCGTCAGCCATATTGTCAGCCTTGCCGCTCAGGTAGAGCCCGGCGCCGGCGTTCAGCAGGACGGCATTGCGTTTCGTACCCCGTTCCCTGCCCTTCAGGATATCCAGTGTGATCTGGGCGTTGTCGGCAGGGTCCCCGCCGGCCAGTTCGGACTTTTTCCCCAGTTCCAGGCCGAAATCGCGGGGGTCCAGGGTGTATTCCGTAATGTTGCCGTCCTCCAGTTCCGCCACGCTCGTCGTGGAAGAAGCGGAAATTTCATCGAGCACGTCGTCGCCGAAGACCACAAGGCCCCGTTTCAGGCCGCGCATTTGCAGCACTTCCGCAATGGGACGGACCAGGTCTTTACTGTAGACGCCGATGATGGCCATGGACGGATTGGCCGGGTTGGTCAAAGGTCCGAGGATGTTGAATACCGTGCGGATCCCCAGGGCCTTGCGCACCGGTGCGACATAGCGCATAGCCGAATGATAAACCGGTGCGAAGAGGAAGGCGATGCCGATGTCGTTTTCCATCTTTTCCGTGAAGGTCGGTGTGTTATCAATCTTGACGCCCAACCGCTCCAGCACATCGGCGGCACCGCTCTTGCTCGAAACGCCCCGGTTACCATGCTTGGCCACGTGCGTGCCGGCGGCCGCGATGACGAACATGCTCGTCGTGGAAATGTTGAAGGTATAGGCCTTGTCACCGCCCGTACCGACGATTTCCAGCACATCGCCCTGCGGATGGATCTGCACGGCGGCTTCCGTCATCCCTTCAGCGCTGGCCGTGATTTCCTCGACGGTCTCCCCCTTCATGGACAGGGCCGTCAGGTAGGCCCCGACTTCGACAGGGTCCGCCTTGCCGCTCATGATTTCCCGCATATCGGCCAGGGCTTCTTCCCGGCTCAGGTTTTCCTTGACTGCTAATTTCGCGATGGATTCCTTTAACATGATTCTCTCTCCTTCTCTGCCCTCCGGGCGTCTTGCGCGGTACGGCACCTGCCGTACCCGGTCGTGTTGTTTCTGTTGGCAGTTGCGGGGCTTGGATCCGGACAGACAATCAAAAAGCCTGTCCTTGCGTTCAGCAAGGACAGGCTCACATTCATCACCTGCGGTACCACCTTGATTCGCGGAAACTCCGCGCCCTTTGCAGGATGCCAACACATCCCTCGCCCTTAACGCAGGCGCTGCGTTGTGCGATACTCTCTTGCGATTTCGGCACACCCTCAACGGTCCATTTACCAACCAGCATCTCTACCCGGCTTTCAGCTCCCCGGACTCTCTGCAAGCGCTTATGATGGCTTGATCTCCGTCTCTTCGGTTTTGTAGTGCTATTCACTTTTGTCCTGAGGATACCACCGCGTCCGGCAGCCGTCAACAAAAAATCGCAAAACAGCGCCGGAAATTTCATGTTGTATATAAAAGTGTAAACATGATTACAAACTGTCTTTATTTTACAGGCAATTCAGTATTTTATAGGGCAAATAGAAAAGGCGGTCAGGTCATTTTTTCCTGATCGCCTTTAATTCTTGAAATCCTGTCTCATCATATGCTCCTGCAGAATACGGCGGCCTGGGCCGCCACACGGGTGAAGCGGATTGGGTTGCCAGTCATTGCTTCCACGTTATTCCAAGGGAAGGATTTCGATTTCGGATAAGAATGCCACGATGCGTTCCAACATGTCGATGCACCTCCTGTTCTGTCAGCCCGGCGGAATCCCGAGGGTCCCTTTCCCTGCTGCATCTTGAGTATACCACGTGTTACCTTTTTTGTCCAGTATGGACTTATTTTGTCCCACTTGAGTTTTTAAAAAATACGGAACCCGCCATACAAGCGGGATTCCGTATATTTTTCACCGGGCTTTCCCCAAGACTTCACGGTTTGTTCAAAAAAATTCGGGACTTTTTTTGCCATGCGGGACTTTTTGTCCGAATTCATTTCCGCACAACGGCTTCGTCCGCCAGGGACCCGTCGGGGAAATAGGCGCGGAACCGCAGTTCCTGTGTACCGGCCTCCAGGACCAGATAGTTGTCCGTTTCCGGCTGGGGCAGGACTTTTGTGTCGAGGGCATGATCCTTCCACAAATCCGGATAACGGACATTGCCGGCCAGGCCGGCCATGATATACAGCGGGCCTTCCGCGTCGCGGCGGAAGTTGCGGATGTGGCCGCGGTTGCGGTACGAATGGAGGTGTCCGCTCAGTACGGCGTCGACTCCGTACTGGTCAAAGAGGGGCATGAAGAGGCGCCCTTCGTCGGAAAAGCCCTCGGGACGCGGCGTCGTGCGGTGCTTGAAGGAATACTGGAGTCCGTCCTTGTGCATGAGGACGACCTTCCACTTTTTCCGGGTCTGTTCCATGTCTTGCCTGAACCAGGCCACCTCGTCCTTTTCCAGA
The DNA here is from genome assembly GCA_902798865.1 of Pseudoselenomonas ruminantium. Lineage (GTDB taxonomy): Bacteria > Bacillota > Negativicutes > Selenomonadales > Selenomonadaceae > Selenomonas_A > Selenomonas_A ruminantium_L. The sequence goes on from CADBYQ010000118.1 coordinate 5,942, forward strand.
TCCGGCTCGAAATCCTTCAATTCGCGGAACTGCGTGTTCAGGACCGTGAAGTGGACATCGCCGTAATCAAAAGAATAAAACTGGTTGCCGTACTTTGCCGCCAGTCCGTCCGGCAGGGGCGGCAGCTGGAACAGGCGCAGGTAGGCTTCGGGCATGCGCACCTTCCAGTCCAGGGTGTACGTTTCGTGGTTCCCCATGACCGGGGCCGCCGGAATGGCCGTCACCATGGGCTCGATGCGGATGAACCATTCCCGCCACTGGAAGGCCTGCTGGCCGTTGTCCACCAGGTCGCCCAGGTTGAGGAAGAACCCGGCGTCGCCATGGCGCTGCCACGCACCCATGGCCACCTTCTGCCAGTCGCTGTAATCGCTGGACTGGGAATCGGGGAAAATCAGGCATTGAAAATCCCCCTCTCCCGCCGTATGCAACGAATGCCACGCCCCTGCTGCCCCTTCGGCAGCCACGCGGTATTCGTACTCGGTATCGGCTGTTAAATCCGTCAATTCAGCTGTATATTGATTATTCTCCACACCATCATCGGTGAAAAAATCCTGTTTTGCGGCAACCAGCCGGGAATCTTCCTGCCCTTTAAGGCGATATTCTATGCCCGGATTAACCAACGGGCTTTCCGCCTGCCACATCAGCATGCGGCTATGGGCGCTGTCTGCCGTAATTACCTGCCGCAAAAACTGCGCATCCAAATCACCGGTCAACTGCCGCATGCTGTTGGCCGCTTTGCGGTATAATGTCCCTTTTGCCCAAAAGATGCCGCCGGCCAGCAGGCCCAATGCCCCCAGGCCGCCCGCAATAAATGTTCTACGCTTCATGATTTCCTCCTCATCTTTTTTCTCATTCTATCACTTGGAGTTGACTTCAAGTCAAGAATGTATATTTTATTTCCATCTATTTTTCTACGGAAAAATCCATTATAATGAAAAACATCACTATATACGAAATGGAGATACCATAATGGAAAAAAACAGCCCCATCTATAACTGCTATGTCGAAATCCTCAAGCGGGAACTGGTGCCCGCAATGGGTTGCACCGAGCCCATCGCCATTGCCTACTGTGCCGCCAAAGCCCGCGCCGTCCTCGGCTGCCTGCCCGATAAAGTCACCATCGCCGCCAGTGGCAACATCATCAAAAATGTCAAGAGCGTCATCGTGCCCAACACCGGCGGCCGCAAGGGCATCGAAGCTGCCGCCGCCATCGGCATTGTCGCCGGCGACGAAACCGCAGGACTCGAAGTTATCGCTAATGCCTGCGAAGACGATAAGGCAAAACTCGGTGATTACCTCGCACATACGGAAATAAACGTGGAATTTGCCCAGTCTGACCATGTTCTCGATATCATCGTCAAGGTCAGCAAAGACGAGGACAGCGCCGAAGTTCAGGTAGTCAACGAACATACCAACATCACCAAAATCACGCGCAACAGCGAAGTCCTGCTCGAAAAGGAAATCGTAACAAACGTAGAGGAAGGCAAACCCGACTACGAATGCATGACCATTGAAGATATCTACGATTTTGCCATGACTTGTGATATCACCGATGTGCAGGCAATCCTGGACCGGCAGATTGCCTATAACACGGCCATTGCCGACGAAGGACTCAAAAACGATTACGGCGCCAATATCGGCAAGACCCTGCTCAAGGCTTACGGTCAGGACGTCCGCATCCGCGCCCGCGCCAGAGCCGCCGCAGGTTCTGACGCCCGCATGAACGGCTGTGAGCTGCCGGTCGTCATCAACTCCGGCAGCGGCAATCAGGGCATGACCGTTTCCCTGCCCGTCATCGAATACGCCAAGGAACTCGGTGCCGATAAGGAAAAGCTCTATCGTGCTCTGCTGCTGGCCAACCTCGTGACCCTGCATGAAAAAGAAGGCATTGGCCGCCTTTCTGCTTACTGCGGTGCCGTAAGTGCCGGCGCTGGTGCCGGAGCCGGCATTTCCTGGCTGTGCACGGGTGACTACAAGACCGTCCCGCCAAAATCTCTGCTGCCGTCGATGCCGGCATCTTAGGTTTTGAAATGTACCGCAACGGACAGCAGTTCTACGGCGGTGACGGCCTGGTGAAAAAAGGCGTAGAAAACACCATTCGCAACATCAGCCGTTTGGGCCGTATCGGCATGAAAGAAACCGACAAGGAAATCATCAGCATGATGATTGGCCGCTAATTATCGGCAAAAGTAAATGTCAACCACGTTTTTTAATTATGTTGACATTTGCTTTTTTTTCGTCTATTGTAGTAGATATCACGAGCAAAGGATATGATGACATGAAAGCAAAACTGACTGCATTAGAAGAAAAAATTATCAACGGCTATCGTCTTTCCCGCAAAGATGAAGCGGATGTCAATGAACTGCTTACTGCTCCCTTAGAGGAACTAATGGCCTGCGCAGGCCGCCTGCAAAAACATTTTTGCGGCAATCATGTTGACCTCTGCACCATCATCAACGGGCGCAGCGGCCGCTGCAGCGAGAACTGCAAATACTGCGCACAGGCAGCCTGCCACCATACCGGTATTGAAGAATACGCTTTCCTCTCCGCTGAGGAAATTATCGCCAATGCGCGCGCCAATGAACAGGCCGGCGTAAACCGTTTTGCCATTGTCACATCCGGCAGAGCGCTGGGCGGAGCAGAATTTGACCAGGCCATAAAGACCTACGAAAAAATGAACGCAACGCTGAAAATCGACCTCTGCGCCTCGCACGGTATTCTAAACCGTGAGCAGTTCCGCAGACTTCGCGCCGCGGGCGTCACGAGCTACCATCACAATATCGAAACATCCCGCCGCTATTTCCCGCAAATCTGTACAACCCATACCTATGAAGACCGCATAAAGACCATCCGCCTTGCCCAGTCCGAAGGACTTTGCGTATGCTCCGGCGGCATCATCGGCATGGGCGAAACCTGGGAAGACCGCATCGACATGGCCTTCAGCCTGGCTGAACTAAACATCCAATCCATTCCCATCAATGCGCTGATGGCGATAAAAGGCACAGGCCTTGAACATCAGCCCGCCCTGCCCGCAGAAGATATTCTGCGTACCATCGCCATCTTCCGTCTGATTAACCCCGCAGCCAATATTCGTCTGGCGGCGGGACGCAAACTGCTGCCAGATAACGGCTCTACCGCCTTCCTGCATGGAGCATCTGCCTCCATCACCGGCAATATGCTCACCACCTCCGGCACCACCATTGCCGAAGATTTGGCCATGCTGGAAAAGCTTGGACTCAGCAATCAAGCCTGACCATAAAGAATACCTCCCTGCTCAGCGCCTGAGCAGGGAGGTATTTTATTTGCTTACATATTATGTACATGTGTATGCAAATAGTCTAGCAGCTTTTCTTTCGTGGTTGTTTTCAGGATATAGCCTGTCGGCCTTAGGCGCAATACGCGTTCTACCTGGTCCTTGTCTCCGACACCAGTCAGGAATATCACAGGAATATTCTGCGTAGACGGCTCCTGCTGCAGCATTTGGAAAACCTGCGCTCCATCGACTACAGGCATTTCATAGTCCAACAAAATCATATCCACGGGATTTTTCGCCAGGAAGGTAATGGCCTGAATCCCCGCGGTAACGATACTGACCTGATAATGGTCTTTTATCCATTCGCGCACCATTTTGGCATAAGACGGGTCATCATCCACAATCAGAATATGCTTTTTGCTTTTATGCCCCACCTCTGGCAGATGGCCGTCGGTAATCAGAATTTCCAATTCCTCCATCTTCAGCGGACGGTCCAGCCACTTAACACTGGTCATATCAAATAAACTTCCCGCCAGGTCCTCGCGGTCGCGTTGGTCACCAACCACAATTATCTCACGGCCCGTTTTACTTATACTGGTATAAATACCTTCCATCCAAGTATACTGAATCATATCTTCCATAATCTTATTGGGCAGATACAAGATAAACATTCTTTCTTCTTTTTCTTTATCATACTTGGGAATCTTCTCATTTTCCTGCGTCACCATAGACACCTTACAGCCCATTTCCGTCAGTTTGCGTTCAATCCCCTTAACCACCACGCTGTACTTGCACATAACAATGACAACGTTCTTGCGCTTTTCTACTTTTTTCTTTTCTTCAGTCATTATGTTCACCCCATATGGTATTTATCCTGTAGATAGTCTTGTTTATTTCGTCAACAGCTCCACAATTTTATCATAAGCAAATTGCTCGGCTGCCGATTTAAGCTGTTTCCATTTTTCCTTCTCCTGCGCTGGCATACTGTATTCTTCCATCTCTGTAAATATATCCTCCAGACGGTCGCAGTCCATATCCTCTGCCGCCGTCCGAATTTCCTCATAAACGGCTGCAAGCAAATCCGCATCCGCCTCCGGCTTGTCTTCCACCTGCTTATCTTCCTCCTGCGCAGCAGCGAAAACTTCCGCCAGCGGCGCCTTAAAGCTGCGGCATTTTTCCATAAAGCCTGTATGATGCTCATGGATATAGGTCAAATCCCCGCTCTTGCCCGCATTCTCCAACAGCTGTGCTTCTTCACCAAAGGAAACCGCACCGATAATGCGCGCCGAACTCTTGAGGGCATGGACCTTGATAGTATAGTCCTGCCAGTTTTCCGCCGCATAAAAGCCCTCAATTTCATCGCTTTTTTCATCAAGCGATTCATAAAAGATTTTCAACAGCGGCAAATAGGCGTCAACTGAACCGCTGTTCTTAATCCCGACAGACAAATCCAGCCAATCGGCCGCCTTTAGCGGAGCAAGCGCCTCAGGCAACTCAAGCGCAGTTGTTTCCGGCACATCTTCGACACTTGTCTTCTTAATCTTTTCCGGAGGCAGATAAGCAAGCAGCGCGCCCTCTATTTTTTCCGGCTCAATCGGTTTTGTCAGATAATCGTCAAAACCGGCCTCGATATACTGCGCACGCGCATTGGCAATGGCATTGGCCGTAAGACAGACGGCTTTCGTGTCGGTATTCAGATTATCCGGCTGTGCACGAAGTTCCTGCAGCGTCTCAATGCCGTCTTTATGCGGCATCATATGGTCAAGGAAAATCACATCGTATTTCCGCTGCTGGGTAAGTTTCAGACATTGCCTGCCGCTTTCTGCCGTGTCGATTTGTACCTGTGTCTGCTTCAGGAGGTTTTTGAATACCACCAGATTCATGTGATTATCATCCACCACCAGGATATGGGCGTCAGGCGCAATAAATTGTTCATGATAACCACTTCGATTTTTGATGCTGCTGCGGCAGGCCTCCTCATAATTGCCCATCGGCTCCCAGCTGACCACTTTTTGTTTGAGGACAAAACAGAAGGTCGAGCCATAACCATAGGTGCTGTCCACCTGTATGGTACTGCCCATCATATGCAGCAAATTCTGGGTTATCGCCATCCCCAGTCCTGTACCTTCGATGTTGCGGTTGCGTTTTTCCTCAATACGCTCAAACTCGGTAAAGAGTTTCGCCATATCCTCTTCTTTGATGCCAATCCCCGTATCCTGAACCGCTACGCGCAGGTATACACTATCCGGGTCATCGCTGGCAGTTTCACAGCCCACAAAGAACGTCACCGTTCCCCTTTCCGTATATTTCACTGCATTGGTCAGGATATTGGTAATAATCTGCTTGATGCGGACTTCATCACCATAAAGCTTGCTGGGCATTTCTTCATCAAAGCCCAGCTCAAGCGTCAACCCTTTGTCCTTCGCCCGCGGCTGAAGCATATTCACCAAATCATTTAACAACGAGGCCGTCGAATATTCTACAGGAATGATTTCAATTTTCCCTGCCTCAATCTTGGAAAAGTCCAAAATTTGATTAACCAGATCCAACAAGGTTTGCCCGGCATTCCTGATATTCGCGGCATAATATAAAACATTTTTTTCCCGGCACTCCCGCAGAATCATTTCATTCATGCCGATGAGCGCATTGATTGGCGTGCGAATTTCATGGGACATATTGGCCAAAAAATCACTTTTCGCCCGCGATGCTTTCTCTGCCATCGCCTTGGCCTCCATAAGTTCCGCACTCTCACGGATTTGCAGCTGCGAACGCAACAGGAACACAACGCCAATAACGACGAGTATCAACAGCAGGCCAAACACATAGATAACCAGCAGCGTAATGCGTTCAATGCCCTCTGATGCCTTGGCTTTGGGCACAAAACCGGATACCAGATAATCGGTCCCCGGAATTTCCGCCTCAAACATAATCATATCCCCATGACTTGAATTGAAGCTGCGGGCAGACGCTACGGAAACTTCTATTTCCCGGTGCATTTTCTGATAAAACTTGCGCACCTCATTGCTTTGCATAAATTCGATATCTTCCGGGTCGCACTGGTCGAAAGGAATGATAATATCCCCTTCATGGGTTGTAACCATCACCTTGCCTATCCCATCATAACACCGAATGGAAAATTCTTCCATCAAACTTTTAACCGGATACAGGCGGTAAAGAACGTACTTGACGTTTTCACCATGAAATACCGGACAGGTAAATAAAAGTCCCTCGCCATGTACAAAAGTAATCCCCCTGAAACCACGAAACGAAGACTGTATGCCGTCAAATTGGCGGACAGACAGACTGTCCCCATAGACCGCCCGCCCGTTAAGGGTCAAAAGCCCCTGCTTAACCCCGGATGATTCATTGTACACCAGGGGCATCAAACGGGCGATTTCGTCTGGCGACGCTTCGATTTTCGAAGCGATATAAGCAAGATTTTTCAGCTCCACACTTAAATTCTCTGCAGCCTGTCCGGCCAGCGTTTCCGCCTGCCGTCTGGTCTGTCTTTCGGTATAAAAGATAAGCAGGTCATTCATCCTGTCCTTGAACATCACACCGACAAACAGCAGTACAAAAGCAAAAACGACCAGCGTGATGATCGCAGTTCCTTTCCCTTTTAAGGAAGAAATATCAATCATGTATCTCTACCCCCTCAACAAACCAGTCCATGCCATAAAAAAGCTCATGGTCACTGATTTGTTCCCCATCCTCACAGCGAATCTTTCCCGCGTTATCCCGAATCAAGCCGGTAAACACATCCTGTTTGCGAATACGCTGCTGTTCCAGCTCGACTAAATCGCGCGTTTTGGGTGCTACCAGCGAAGACATATTATCCAGCCGGACGCCGCCTTCTTTCAGCCCCAGCCAATATTCTCTGCTTGGCCGCATGCGGCCGCTCATATAATCCCCCAGCACCTTCTTATAAACAACATCCCAGTCATATAACGCCGCGGTCAGATAACGCGGGGAATACTTTTCCTTCGTTGAACCATAGCCTATCGTATAAAGCCCCATAGCTTCCGCCATCTGTATAGCATGCGGCTTATCCTCATGATAGGTAATGACATCTGCACCTGCCGCTGCCAGCCGGCTGACGCTCTCCCGCTGCTTTTTTTCATCATCCCAGCTGCCCGTAAAGCAAACCACCAGTTTTGCCTGAGGATTCACCTTGCGCATGCCCAGTGCATAGGCATTTATCCCGCGATTCGTCTGGGCATTCGGCATAGCTGCCACATAGCCGAGAACCCCCGTCTTGGTGGCAGCACCAGCAACTATGCCCGCGAGATAACGTACCTGATAAAGGCGGGCAAAATACGAGGTGCTGTTTTTCGCTTTCCCATGATCGGAAATGCAGAAAAACGCCACATTCGGATACCTGGCAGACAGTTTATCCAAATAGGTTCCATAGCCAAAGCTGGTCAAAAAAATCACGTTTGCACCTTCGTCCACCAGTTCCTCGACTGCTTCGTAAAAAACACTTTCGCCGGCGCTTTCCTGTATGTCTTCGCGAATTTTCAGTTCACATCCGTTTTCCCTGCAGGCATTCATAAGCCCATTGAAATGAATTTCATTCCAGCCTTTGTCCTCCTTAGAACCAATCAAAACAGCCCCCACGGTAACCTGCCGTGCCTCGTAGGGAATGCGAAAGCTTTGAATCACGAAAAAAATTATGCCCACAATGAAAATCACCAACAGTATGGGAATATTACGCTGCTTCCATTTTTCACTGTTCAACGCTCACACCCTCCACATACCAGTCAAATTTAGTAAGCAGTGCCTGGTCCGACATGGCTTCGCCGACTTCCACACGCATATTGCCCTGATTATCCTTTATCGGTCCATAAAACACATCCTGTTCACGGCTCACCAACCGGTAATTTGCCGCCTCAACCGCAGTCTTTGTCTCTTTCCTGACCAGATTAGAAAATGCGCTCAACTTCACAATTCCATCCTCCATACCCACCCAGGTATGCCTGCCATGGAATTTTCCCCGCAGGCAGTCCCATATCTGCCGGCGGTAATAGACCTGCCAGTTCCATTCACCAGCAGTCAGATAGGTACTCGTAAACAAATCATGATTATCCTTATTGTAGCCAATGGACTTTACCCCCCTGCTTTCTGCAATTTTATGCGGCATTAGGGAATCTGTATGCATAGTGATGATATCTATCGGATGTGCATCGAGAAGTTTGGTGCAGGCATCTGCCGCAGGTTCATCCGCTGTCCACGAATGGCAATAGCGCACATAGACTTTGGCATCCGGACGGACACTGCGTGCCCCTAAGGCAAAAGCATTGATTCCGCGGATTACCTCGGGAATTGGAAAAGCTGCCACATAGCCGAGCTCGCCATTGGTCGTTTCCATGCCCGCTACGATACCGGCCAAATACCTTGCCTGATACATTCGCCCAAAGAACGAGGATAGATTCGCTGACTCCCCCATTCCTGCAGCATGGAGAAAATAGACACATAACATTCATCAGGAACCTTCTCCCGATAAATGACTTTTAAGTTCAGGTCCTGCTGTAAAGACTGCAATGCTTCAAAATGCGTCTGGTTATAATTCCGGTCCTCATGGCTCCCATTCAGAATAAGCCCCACTCGTGTTGTTTTTGCGGTGATATCCTCTTCCGCCTGCTGGTCCTGTATCATGAGAATCCCTGCGACCGCTGCGGCGAAAATCAGGCTCACCAGTATGAGTATCTTCCTCAACCAGCTTCCCTCCCGCCATCTGAAAATCCCATTTGACTCAAAGCTTCCCTTTGTTACACCTATTCGCCGAATTTTTTTGAAGTCCTGCCATTTTTTGCCTATCTCTGCTGCCTGTTGTTAAAAACAAAAAAATATCCTCTCTAATGCCTAAAGAGGATATTTTTTACTCACTATTGTATTTACGCGATGACCCCGTTGCCCCGCAGAACTGCCTGAATGCTCTCCGCACTCTTTTGCATAAGTTCTTCTTCATCTTTCGCCAACGGCAGCGGTATGCGCTTTTCCACACCATGACGGCCAATAATGCTCGGCATGGATAGTGCCACATGATGCAGGCCATATTCCCCGTTCAAGGGCATGGATACCGGCATAACGCAGCGTTCATCAAAGAGCACCGCCTTGGCCAGGCGGCAGGCGCCCATCGCAATGCCCGTATTCGTCCAGCCCTTGGACATGACCACATCATAGGCGGTATTGACCACTTCCTGCGCAATTTTTTCCCGATTCAAGTCTTCCTCATGGTCAAAGAATTCATCGAGCTTAGAAAGCGTTACGCCGCCAATGCTGACCGTACTCCATGCAGGGAAAGCCGAATTGCCGTGTTCGCCTAACATATAGCCCTGCACATCGCTGGCATCCACATGGAAGTGCTTGCCCAAAATGCTTTTAAAGCGCATGGTTTCCAGGATTGTCCCTGTACCAAACAGACGCCCTGCCGGATAATCAAACTCCGTTGCCGCCACATAAGTCGTGATGTCCAAAGGATTGGTAATCATGATGAATACGGCCTCACGGGTATAAGCCGTTACCTTTTTCATCACATCACGGATAACCGCGATATTTTCCTTGGCCAGCAGCAGGCGGTCCATTTTCTGTCCCGGAACAATGCTCGGACCGGCATCGCAGATAATCACATCGGCATCGCGGCATTCTTCAAAGCCGCCGGAATAGACATGAATCCCCGGCACATAGGAGCAGGACAACGAATGCACAGCATCCAACGCTTCGCCATGTGCGACTTCCGGTTTGATATCAATGCAAACGATTTCCGCTGCGAGCTGGCAGGCAATCGCTCTGGCTAAAACCGCCGAACCGACATGACCAAGACCGATGATTGCTAACTTATGTGGTTTGAACATTTTTACATATCCCCTTTATTTGTTGTAGATACAGCGTGCACATTAACACTCATACAGTATACAACTTTTTGACCATGTTTACAAACAGACAATACAAATTTTCTTTACCCCCATCCAAAATTTGCCGGTGCAATGATTTATCTGCAGCATATTTTCCTCCGGCATGATATTTTTTTACCAAAAGTGTTGACAACAATCGGCATTTAAGATATAGTAGCAATCTGTTAATGGGATATTGAAAGGAAAGATGAAGGAAATATGTTAGAAAGAGAATTGATTATTAAAGCTTTGGTTTGGAAGTATATGATTAGCGAAAGTTCCGCCAGACGTATGTATGACGAAACGGTCAGCACCGGCAGCGACAACCTGCGTAAATTGGCAGAAAGCTACAAGGCCTCTGCCAGAATGTCGTTCTTCTACAAATAATTGTCCAAAATCAACATCAGATAAATGTTCTTTTGAACAGCAAGGAGCACCGCTTTTTTTGCGCGGTGCTCCTTGTTTTAATCATCAGCTTATTTTGTCTTCTGCCCTGCAGTAACATAACTCCGCTTGTCTGCCGGAATCTCATCCCACTTCAGGGCATTGGCGGCAATATTATGCGAAATCCCCCATGCCGCCGCAATGCCTGCCGCTTCACCAATGCTCATACAGGTGGGCTGAATGCGCATCGAGGCCTGCAGGATAAAACTGGCACTGATGCAGCGCCCGGTCACAATAAGATTTTCCATCTTTTCCGTCACCAAAGAACCATACGGGATCTCATAAAATCCGCCCTTCGGCAGTTTCTCCGAAACCTTCTCTCCATGCGCGTCAATAAACCATGCTGTACGGCATACCGCATCCGGAAAACGGCTCTGATTATGGTAATCGTCCTCTACCAAATAATGTTTGCCGCGAATCCGCCAGGATTCCCGTGCGCCCAACATCGCTGCCTCACGGCTGATAAAGGCCTTTTCAAAGCCCGGCAGATGCCGAATCAGATAATCGGCAATATGGCGCATCATCTTCCGACCATAGGCCACCGCTTTGCTGTAAGAAACTGGGTCTGACGCAGAAAATTTCACCGGGATTTCCGGACAATTCATACTCATAACGCCATTCTTGCCAATAATGGTATAGGCCTGCATATATTCAGCCTCTTCCTGCGTGATTTCCCCGGTTTCTACCCCCTTGGCCATCAGGTCTTCCAGCTTATATCTCTGCTTGCGATGCATGGCCTCGGCAATTTCAAAATACGGTGGCTTAGACTTGCACCAATCCTCCTGCAAATCTACAGCCACATGCTGATAAAGCCGGTTTACATCAATGCCGCCCATTTCAAAACGGAAGGACAATGGCTGATTGTTGCCGGTCTTTTCATAACCATGCTCAGATGGAACACCAGCCGCACGGGAAAGATAGGCATCACCTGTACTGTCGATAAAGGTCTTGGCACAAATAGCAGCCAGCCCGGCAATGGTCTGAACTATGCAGGCCTTAATAACGGAATTTTCCTGTACCGTATCGACCAGTACAGTCTGATACAAAACATCTACACCGGCTTCTGCACACATTTCATCATAAATGAGTGCCAACGTCTCCGGGTTATGCCAGGTCTGCTGAGTCACGCCATCAAAGGGTTCAATACCATGTTTCCGCAAGCGTTCCTTGACTTCCGCCACATAGGGCGTGTCACTGTCCGGCGCATGTGTATCCATAAACGGATACACACACCCCAACACCGCCAAACCGCCCAATGCCACGCCACGTTCGATGAGCACCGTTATGGCACCATTCCGTGCTGCCATAATCGCAGCCGCCGTTCCGGAAGGGCCACCGCCCACTACACACACATCAACAGAAAACAACACAGGGATTTCCTTACCGGCATAGGTCAGTGTCCATTTATTCCTGTCTTTAGACGCCGCTAGTACATTTTCCGTCTCACCTAGAGTATTACCAGCCAGTACACCTGCTGCCGCCATTCCTGCCATTTTCATAAAAGTCCGACGGGATAGGGGGATAGAAAACGATTTTTCCATTGCATTCACTCCTATAAAAAATGTAACTCTATTTTATTTTTTTTAATTCGCGTTTGTCATCATTTTCTCCTGCTGACTACTACCAACTGCACTGCTGAATATCCGTACACTGTATGAATAAAAAAACTGTGACAAGTATCACTCTCTATCAAAAGAAAGTTCAATACTTGTCACAGTCTTTTTTTCATTTAATAATTTACACCCAATTGACGGCAAAGCCAACGCATCATGGCCTTATTGGTATCTTCGCCCACATAGCCATGTTGAGCTTCTGAGTTGCACATAAAGAGATTTTCCACGCCGGCATCGGTCAATGCCTTTTGCAGGCTAATACTTTGCTGAATGGGCACAAGCGAATCATGACCACCATGCGCAATGAAGAAGGGCGGTGCATCTTTCGTCACCTGATAAACCGGGCTGGCCAATTTAGCCAGTTCCACCATTTTCCAATACGGTGAAGTCTTATCCTGTGCTTCCGCAACCTTGCGCAAGGTGCCTACGCCTTGCCCTTCGCCCACAAAGCCCAAGAGAATGGACTCATTGGCACGAATGGAATCATGGGTTTCCGCCGCCTGCGCAGGGTCTTGCAGCTTGGTACTCATTTCCGGTGCCATAGTCAAAAGATTGGTGGGGCCATAGTAATCGACACAGGCTTTTACACTGCTGCTATATTCAAGGTTGCCGCCCTCGTCGCCTTCCAGTTCCTTATTTCCACTGGTCACAGCCAGCTCTGCAGCCAAATGCGCGCCAGCAGAGGTACCGGCTATGGCAATCCGTTCGGCATCCAGTCCATATTCATCAGCATGGGCGCGCACAAAACGAACCGCCGCCTTCACATCGTAAATCTGTGCCGGAAAGGCCGCTTCGCTGTTTAACCGGTAATCCACGGAAACAAAGGCGATTCCATGATTTAATACATCC
>CADBYQ010000119.1 GCA_902798865.1 Pseudoselenomonas ruminantium
CAGTCTGCAGTATACGGCGGCTGACGGGCGGCGCAAGGGACAGCCGATTATTGGCTATGTTCCGCAGTACCTTCGCTTTGATGTCAGCGCGCCCATCAGCGTGATGGATATCTTTTTGGCCTGTCTGACCGAAAAGCCGGTATGGTTGACTTCCGGCCGGAAAATGCGGTCCCGCATTCTGAAGAATCTTGCCAGGGTTCATGCCGAACACTTGATTGACCGGCGCCTAGGGGCATTATCGGGCGGTGAATTGCAGCGTGTGTTATTGGCGCTGGCGTTGGACCCTTTGCCGGATTTACTGCTTTTGGATGAACCGGTATCGGGTGTTGACCAAAATGGGCTGGAGCTCTTTTATGAGATTTTGGCGGATTTGCGGGAGCAGGAGGATATGTCCATCCTGCTGATTTCCCATGATTTGAACATGGTTGCCCGCCATGCAGATCAGGTGGTCCTGCTGAATAAGGCGGTAGTTACCAGTGGTACGCCGGAGGAAGTCTTTGCCGATAAGCGGACAAGGCAGATATTTGGCTTGCTGACGGGGGAAAGCCAGGAAGAAACGCAGGGAGGTAATGCCTGATGAATGAAATTTACGCCCTGTTGGATATCCTGCTGCCCTTTGATTGGGCGCATTATACGTTTATGAAACACGCCTTTTTGGCCATCCTTTGTATTACACCGCTTTTCGGCCTGCTCAGTACGATGGTGGTTTCCAACCGCATGGCCTTTTTCTCGGATTCCCTGGGACATGGAGCGTTTACCGGTATCGCCATCGGCGTGCTTTTGGGGGCGGTATCGCCGTTATTATCGTTGATTGTTTTTTCGATTGCCTTTGCGGTGTTCATCACTTATATCAAGAACAAGAGTACGGCCTCGACCGATACCATTATTGGCGTGTTTTCATCAACCGCTATTGCTCTGGGCTTGATGATTATGAGCCGGGGCGGCGGCTTTAACAAGTTTTCCTCTTTCCTGATTGGTGATGTGCTCAGCATTACGGTGGAGGACTTGCAGGCACTTGTCTTTGTGGTACTGCTGGTGCTGGTTGGCTGGGCGGTGCTCTTTAACCGGTTGCTCGTGCTTTCTATTAATTCGGCTTTTGCCCGCAGCCGTGGCATCAGTACGTTTTGGGTGGAGAGCATGTTTGCCGCCATGCTGGCGGTGGTGGTTTCCATCAGTATTCAGTGGGTGGGGATTCTGATTATCAACGCTCTGCTGGTGCTGCCAGCCGCTGCCGCCCGCAATGTCACCAATAATGTCAAGAGCTATCAGTTGTTATCCGTGGCCATTGCCCTGACAGCGGGCATAGCCGGACTTTTGCTGGCCTATTATTTCAATATGGCGGCGGGGGCAACCATTGTGGTCTTGTCGGCGATTATTTTCTTTGTGACCTTGCTCTTAAAATCGCGTTTTGTCCGTTAACGGGCATAAAAAAGGCGATGTGGCAGAGCCACATCGCTTGCAGAAGGGGAACGCTTGCGTCTTTGCTGGTCTAACTGCATAAAGGGGGAGACCAGCACAAAACGCACGTTGATTGGTAACCTAGATATATTATTCGCGCTCTATGCGCAAAAATCCTTTTTTATTAAAAATTTTGTTTGAGGAGGCATATTTTATGAAACTGGCAATTTTGGGAACCGGCTTTATTGTTCATGAGGGCGCTCTGCCTGCCTTGCAGAGTGTGCCGGAGATTGAAGTGACGGCGATATTTGCCCGCCCGCGCAGCAAGGAAAAAGCGGATGCCTTGGCCGTAAAATATGCTATTCCGCAGGTTTATACGGATTATGATGAACTGTTGTCTAGTACAGATGTGGATTTTGTCTATGTGGGGCTGACCAACAGTGTCCACTATGAATATGCCAAAAAAGCCCTTATGGCTGGTAAGCATATCATCATGGAGAAACCGTTTGCTTCTACGGTGGCTGAAGTGGAAGAACTGCGTGATTTGGCGCTTGCACACCATTTGTATATGTTCGAGGCCGTAACCCTTTTGCATACGCCGAATTTCCAGGCTATCCGGGAAGCTTTGCCAAAACTGGGAAAAATCAAAGCCGTACAGGCAAATTATTCCCAGTATTCCAGCCGCTATGACAAGTATTTGTCCGGTGTGGTCCAGCCGGCCTTTGACCCGGAACTTTCCGGCGGGGCTTTGTATGACATCAATATTTATAACCTCAATCTGATTATTGGCTTATTTGGTGAACCGGAAGATGCTTCCTATATGCCGAATATTGGCTTTAACGGCATTGATACCTCCGGAATACTCATGCTCCAATATCCGGGATTTACCGCGACAGCTTTGGGCGCAAAGGATTCGGAAAGCCCCTGTTTTGCCACTGTGCAGGGGGAGAAGGGCTGGCTGCGCACCATAGGTGCCCCAAATGAACTAAAAGCCTTTGAAGTATCCCTGCATGGCTCCCATACGACGACCCGCTATGAATTAAACCGCTATAGCCATCGTATGGTGCATGAATTCCAGGCCTTTGCCAAAATGTATCAGGAAGGGGATTATGCCGGCGTGGAAGAAGGGCTTAACGTGTCCGTGGCGGTGATGAAGACCGCTGAAAAAGCACGGAAAGCCGCAGGGATTGTATTTGGCTGTGATAAGCAGTAAGAATTGGTTAGAAAATTATATATGTAGAAAGTTCATGCACTTCATCGTTAACTCCTTGGCATCGCCATCTTTATGCTGGCATAGGTAATCTAGTGTATAAACATAAAGGAATGAAGTAATGGGGACAAAGCGGCGTCCCTTGTGAAAATTGCCCCAAAGCAGCAGCTTTTTGTAGATTTTTTCCATATCTTCAAGCGTGAGGTTGTGTTTTTTTACGATACGGCGCAGTTTGTAATCCTGCTGGCAGAAAGCATAGATTTCTGCCAGCAGTTCTTTATTTTGCAGGTCATCGCGGTATTTTTCAATCAGGCGGCTGTTGGCATTGGAACGGCGCATAGAGTGGCGCATTTCCAATAGGAAAATGATGGATAGCAGTGCTATCAGCAGGATTAAAACGTAATTCATTGCAAACACCTCGTTAATTTTTCTCAATGCTAGTTTAGCACAGCTCAGGGCAAAATACGAGAGTTTGACAATTCGAAAGAAAACTGTTATGATTACAGACATCTCATTTTCTGTGGGAGGAAAGTGAGTCGGGATACTACGTATAATTTTTTTCTGTAAGGTTTTTGGGATTAAAGGAGAGTTTTGACAATGAAAAATCTTGAATGGTGCGATTTGGCTGAGCGTTTCTATGCCTTTAAGACGGTTGCTGACCGTCTGGGCTTCTATGTGCCGGAGACTGCCGGCATGGAAGAAAGCCTTTATAAGTGCCGTCCTTTCGTAGCTGATGCAGAAGTGGCTGGCAAGATTCGTACGTTGGATGAAGGCAAGTCGCTTCATTTCGATTTCAGCGAAATGGCAGATGACCAGTTGCCGGTTTACGACGAAAACGACGAACTGGCACACGCTTAATTCATTTTTCGTTTAGCTTTACTATGGATAAGGCGCGCAATGTGTGGTATAATTCATACGTTGCGTGCCTTTTCTATACAGGCAGTGCGGCAGATTATTTTGGGTACGGAAATGTACTCGTCATATATAGGCGGTGTTTCTCATTAGTAAGCAGGAAGTAACAACGGAAAATAAATCCAGTAAGGGAGAGTCCTTCCTTAAGGGAACCTTTATCCTGACCGTGGCTGGCTTTGTGGTCAAGGTCATCGGTTCGTTGAACTGGATTTTTGTTTCCCGAATCTTAGGCGGTGAAGGTATCGGTCTTTACCAGATGGCCTTTCCTATCTATTTCTTTGCCATGACGGTCTCTCAGGCTGGTGTGCCAGTGGCTATCTCCATCATCACGGCGGAACGTGTGGCCTTGAAAGATATTTATGGCGCTAAGCGGGTATTCCATATTTCCATGGCGTTGATGCTCGTAACGGGCCTCTTTTTCTCGTTTATGACCTATTTTGCGGCGGACTGGCTCATTGAATGGCAGTTTGTTCGCGATGCCCGTGCGTATAAGTCCATTGTCGTGCTGGCGCCTACGGTGTTTTTCGTCACCTTTTTGGCCAGCTCCCGTGGTTATTTGCAGGGCTGGCAGCGGATGACACCAACGGCGGTTTCGCAGATTGTGGAGCAGATTTTCCGGGTCATCACCATGATTCTGCTGGCAGAACTCTTGCTCCCCTGGGGGCTTGATTATGCATCTGCCGGTGCATCTTTAGGTGCCTTGGCTGGTGCTGTTACCGGGCTTATGGTACTTGTGTACTTCCATTGGAAATTGGAAAAGGATATCGAACGGGATTATGGGCATGATTTGCAGCCCTTGCCGGGGACGGAAGCCGAGCCTGCCTGGTCGATTATCAAGCGGATTTTTAAGCTGTCTTTGCCGGTGTCGGCGGCCAGCATTATGCTTCCAGTCGTGTCCAATCTGGATTTGATGATTGTGCCGCAGCGTTTGGAAGTGGCAGGCTATAGTGTCAATGAGGCAACGGAGCTTTTCGGTTATTTGACCGGTATGGCGGTTCCCTTGGTAAACTTATCCTGTATCATTACGGCTTCCATGGCCATGAGCATTGTGCCGGCTATTTCTGAGGCCAGAGCCTTGAAGGATATGAAGCGTGTATATAATCAGACAGCAGCGTCTGTGCGTATCTCCAATTTTGTCTGCTTTCCTGCCTTTGTCATTGTCTTTGTGCTGGCTACGCCTATTGCATCGCTTATCTACAATGCACCAGGCGCTGGCCCTGCGGTAATGATTTCGGCAGTCAGCATTATCCTTTTGGGCCTTCATCAGGTGTCTACAGGCATTTTGCAGGGCCTGGGCCATCCGACTATTCCGATGGTGAATATGATTTTGGCAGCTGTGGCCAAAGTTATATTGAACTGGGAACTTACGGCTATTCCCTGGCTGGGCATCATGGGTGCTGCCTGGGCGACGGCAGCGGATATGGGCGTGGCCGCCATTATCAATCTGATTTTTATCTACAAGTTCATTGGTTACCGCATGGAAATCCCGCAGCTGCTTAAAACGATTGTAGCCTCTGCGATTATGGCCGCAGCCGTGTATTTCTTCTATGATTTCACCATGGCCTGGTGGCAGATGGGGGCTGTTTCTACTTTTGGTGCGGTCTTCTTTGGCTGTGCTGTGTACATCGCGGTGATGCTCGTAATCGGTGGCCTTAAAGAGGATGATTTGGAGCGTATGCCTATGATTGGCCGCATAGGAATCAAATTCCTGCGGAAAATAGGCGTTTTCAAGGCGGAGGAAAAACAGGAGGCGTAAACTTTGCAGAAGCTGGTGCTGTTTTATAACCCGGTATCGGGACATGCAGCCTTTAAGAATAAGCTGGATTGGATTGTAGAAGCATTTCAGCGGCGGGGCATTTTACTGATTCTCTACCGCACCAAAAAAGAAGGCAATGAAGATTTTGTTGATTTTTTACGGGAGGTCGAGCCGGATGGTGTTTTGGCTGCCGGTGGAGACGGTACCGTACATGAATGTGTTAATCTGCTCGTAAAGAATCATTTGGATTTACCTTTGGGGATTATCGGCAGCGGAACTTCGAATGATTTTGCTACATATCTTAAGATAAATGAGGATATGGAAGCCTATTTTGATAAGATTGCAGCAGGAAGTATCCGGCGCATGGATGTCGGCAGGGTTGGTGACAAATACTTCATCAATGTTGCCAGCGCCGGCATGATGACCTGCATTGCCCATGAAGTGGACAGACGCCTGAAAAATGCTCTGGGCAAGATGGCATACTATCTTAAAGGCTTAGGGGAAATTCCTAAGTTCCGGGCTGTACCGCTGACCATCACTGCGGATGGTGTAAAATATGAGTTGGAAGCCTTCCTCTTTGTGGTGATCAATAGCGGTGTGGTAGGCAGCATGAAAAATGTGGCCAAAGATATTGCCGTGGATGATGGTATGCTGGATTTATTGGCGATAAAAAAATGCAGTATTCCTCAGCTCATGTCCATTACAGCTGACTTGGTGGCAGGGCGTCCGGTAGCGGAAAAAGATGGTGTATTGCATTTGCAAGCTAAGACTTTCCAGGTTGCTGCAGTAGAGAACATGCAAAGCGATTTGGATGGGGAAGTGGGGCCGTTGCTGCCGTTGACTATTGAAACGGTTCCGCAGGCTATTGCGGTTTATTGTTAAATTAGCTTGATAAATACTGGCAGATTTCTGAAAAATAGTGTACAATAGTGGTGGTGCGATTTTTCGCGAAATTTTTATAAGTGTGGAGGGGAAAAATCCATGAAAAAATTTGTTCAAATGTTGCTGACTGTATGCATGATTGTGCTTAGCGCTCAGGTAGCCTTTGCTAATGCTGACAAGGTAACCATTCAGGAAGGTGCCGATATTACGACTGTAAAGCGTATCGCTATAGCTGCGCCGCTGTACACGCCGGTTGATGAAAAAGCTCCGAACAAGGAAATGCTGACGCAGATTGTGGCAGATGCAAGCCGCGTATCCCGCAGCTATGTCATTTCTTATGATGCTGTAGCAGAAGGGATTAAAACTGCTACCAATGTTGATATCAAGTCCCTTGATCGTCGTCAGGCTGCCAAGGTGTACAAGGAAAACGCAGCTAATTATGCCGATGCTTATGTTGTACTGACCGTGGCAAACAACAGCCGTACGACCTTCTTCTTTGATGTGTTCAAAGCTGGTACCAATGAACTTCTTTACACGTATGAGATTCGTGCAAACAGAAGCGAAGGGGATACGGTAACTACGTTTAACAACCTTTGCGAACAGTTCTACAAACATTTGGATCGTTCTGCAGAAGAACAGATTAAAGCCAATAGCAAAAAGAAATAAGTAAACAGGAGAC
>CADBYQ010000120.1 GCA_902798865.1 Pseudoselenomonas ruminantium
ACCGGATAGCCGATGCGCTCGGCACCGCTGATGGCATCTTCGAGGTTCGTCACGCTGATACCCTGCGGGCGGGGAATCTGCGTCTGGGTCAGCACTTCATCAAAGCGTTCACGGTCTTCGGCTCTATCGATATCGTCTACGGAAGTACCGAATACCTTGACGCCGGCCTTCTGCAGGGAGGCCGCCAGATTGATGGCCGTCTGTCCGCCGAACTGGACGATAACGCCTTCCGGCTTTTCCTTGTCGATGATGTTGAGCACATCTTCCGTGGTCAGCGGTTCAAAGTACAGGCGGTCGGAGATATCGAAGTCCGTGGATACGGTTTCGGGGTTGTTGTTGATGATGATGGCTTCAATGCCCATTTCCTTGAGCGCCCATACGGAGTGTACCGAGCAGTAGTCAAATTCCACGCCCTGACCGATGCGGATAGGCCCGGAGCCCAGCACGATGACCTTGCGCTTGTTCGACACCGTAACTTCATCCTGCTCCGCGCGGAAGGTGGAGTAATAGTACGGCGTTGCGGCTTCAAATTCGGCCGCGCAGGTATCGACCATCTTATAGCAGGGCATTACGCCCATGCTCTTGCGCGTGGTGCGGATTTCATCCATGCTCTTGCCGGTGATTTCGGCGATGGATACATCGGCAAGGCCCACATTCTTCGCTGCGAGCATCAGACTCGGCGTCAAAGGTTCGCTGCCCAGCTGATTTTCCACCTGCGCGATATTGTTGATTTTATTGATAAACCATTTGTCCACTTTCGTGATGGCGTGAATCTCGTCCACCGTGGCAATGCCGCGGCGCAGGGCTTCGGCAATCACGAAGATGCGCTCGTCGTTTATGCGGTTGAGGTTCTTCTTGACTCTCGCATCATCCCAGGCGGCCATTTTCGGCATGGACAGGCGGTGGACGCCGATTTCCAGCGAGCGCACAGCCTTGAGAATAGCGCCTTCAAAGTGGCGGTCAATGCTCATGACCTCGCCCGTGGCCTTCATCTGCGTGCCCAGCGTCTTATCCGCATAGACAAACTTGTCAAAGGGCCAGCGCGGGAATTTCACGACGCAGTAGTCGAGCGACGGCTCAAAGCAGGCCTTGGTCTTCTGCGTTACCGCATTGGTTATTTCATCGAGCGTATAGCCGATGGCAATCTTGGCCGAAACCTTGGCAATCGGATAGCCAGTAGCCTTGGAGGCCAGCGCCGAAGAACGGCTTACACGAGGATTTACTTCGATAACATAGTAGCGGTTGCTGTTGGGGTCGAGGGCATACTGCGCGTTGCAGCCGCCTTCGATGCCGAGTTCGCGGATAATGCGCAAGGAAGCGCTTCTAAGCATCTGATACTCATGGTCAGTCAACGTCTGGGACGGTGCAACGACGATGGAGTCGCCGGTATGCACGCCCACGGGGTCAAAGTTTTCCATGTTGCAGACGGTGATGCAGTTGTCGTTGCCGTCACGCATGACTTCGTATTCGATTTCCTTCCAGCCGGCCACGCTGCGCTCGATGAGCACCTGACCAATCAGGGAGTAATTAAGGCCCTTGATGACGATATCAATGAGTTCTTCTTCATTCTCGGCAATGCCGCCGCCCGTGCCGCCCATGGTGTAAGCCGGGCGCACGATAACCGGATAACCAATACCGTTGGCAAATTCCACGGCACTGGGCACATCTTCCACAATGGTGCTTTCCGGGATGGGTTCACCGAGTTTTTCCATGGTTTCCTTAAAGAGTTCCCGGTCTTCCGCCTGCTTGATAGCCGACAGCGGCGTTCCCAAAAGCTCTACGCCATGTTCTTTGAGTACACCGCTCTCTGCGAGCTGTACGGCAAGATTGAGTCCTGCCTGACCGCCCAGTGTTGCCAAAAGGCCGTCCGGTTTTTCCTTGGCAATGATTTCGGCCAGGAATTCCGGCGTCAGCGGCTCGATATACACGCGGTCAGCAATATGCGTATCCGTCATGATGGTTGCCGGATTGGAGTTTACCAGCACCACTTCGAGTCCTTCTTCTTTGAGGGCGCGGCAGGCCTGAGAACCGGCATAGTCAAATTCGGCTGCCTGACCGATGATGATGGGGCCAGAGCCAATAACCATTACTTTTTTGAGATTTTCCTTCTTTGGCATCTTATTCTCCCTTCAACATGGTCCAAAATTCGTCAAACAGATAGAGGTTGTCGTCCGGGCCCGGCGAGGCTTCCGGATGATACTGCACGGAAAACAGCGGCAGTTCCTTATGGCGCATGCCTTCCACCGTACCATCGTTGACATTGATATGCGTAACTTCCAGCGGCAAGTCTTTGAGGGATTCCTCCTCCACCGCAAAGCCGTGGTTCTGGGAGGAAATCTGCACCTTGCCCGTGCGCAGGTCTTTGACCGGCTGATTCGAGCCGCGATGGCCGAATTTGAGCTTGTAGGTCTTAGCCCCCAAAGCGCGGGCAATCAGCTGATGGCCAAGGCAGATGCCAAATATGGGCTTCTTGCCAATCAGCTTCTTGATTTCCTCGACGATTTCCGGCACATCGGCAGGGTCGCCGGGGCCGTTGGAGAGGAAAATCCCGTTCGGATTCATGGCCAGAATATCCTCGGCCTTGGTATCTGCCGGCACAACCTGCAATTTGCAGCCGATATTGTGCAGGGAAGTCAGGATATTCTGCTTAACCCCGAAGTCCATGGCTACAACCAGCGGCGCGTCTTCTTTTTCTGCTTCCATCGTGTAAGCTTCCTTCGTGGTTACTTCCATAACCACCTCTTTCTTGATGGGCACAGCCATGAGTTTGTCGATTTCTGCCTGCTCGGCATCTGCGGGTACGATAATCCCCTTCATGGTACCGGCATTGCGGATTTTGCGGGTCACGGCGCGGGTATCCACATCATAGAGGCAGGGGATATTCTGACGGGTCAAAAACTCCGCCAGACTTTCCTCATAATGCCAGTTGCTGCCCAGCTCGCAAAGTTCGCCGATGACAAAGCCGCCCACAAAAGCCTTGCGGGACTGCATAAAGATATCGGCAATCCCGTAATTGCCTACCATAGGATAGGTCAGCGTCAGAATCTGGCGGCAATAGCTGGGGTCCGTCAGGCTCTCCTGATACCCCGTCATGCTGGTGTTGAACACCACTTCGCCGGTGGCCCGGCTGTCATTTAATAACTGCCCCGTAAAAACGCTGCCGTCTTCGAGGATTAATTTACCCTTCATGAAAACACCTCATTAAAATTATGTTAGTCCAGAATCTTACCATCCTGCATAACTACTTTACCTTTAACCATGGTCAGCACCGCCTTGCCCTTGAGCTTGCGGCCCACAAACGGGCTGTGGCTGCCCTTGGTATAGAATTCTTTTTCGTCAACCGTCCACTCTAGTTCCGGGTCGATAACCGTGATATCCGCCTGCGCACCTTCGCTGAGCTTGCCTGCTTCAAGACCGAAAACCTTAGCCGGTTCATAGCTCATCTTGGAGATAATCAGGGGCAGGTCTAATTTCTGCTCATGATACAAATCCGTCAGCATAATGCCCAGGGACGTTTCAAGGCCCGGGAAACCGCTTGGCGCGTAGATGTACTCCCTATCCTTTTCTTCCTGCGCATGCGGGCTGTGGTCGGTGACGATGGCATCAATGGTGCCGTCCTTCAACCCTTCGAGAATTGCTTCACAGTCCTTGGCTGCCCGCAGGGGCGGATTGATTTTCGTGGAGGTATCAAAGAGATTGACACATTCTTCCGTCATGGTCAGATGCTGCGGCGTGGCTTCTGCCGTTACTCTTACACCGCGCTTCTTGGCCTGGCGCACGATATCCACGGAACGTGCCGTGTTGATATGGGCCACATGGACGCGGGCGCCAGCATATTCAGCCAGCAGCACATCACGGGCTACGGCGATATCCTCCGCTACGGACGGACGGCCTTTTAGACCGAGCATCGCACTGCGATGACCTTCGTTCATCACACCTTCCTCGACCAGCGTCGGTTCTTCCTCATGGTTGATGATGACTTTATCGAAGGTATGCAGATAGTCAAAGGCATTCAGCATAACCTTGGCATTGGCGTCAAAATGACCGTCATCGGAGAAGGCTACAGCACCGGCTTCAATCATATCGCCGACTTCAGCCAGTTCCTTGCCCTCCTGATTTTTCGTTACCGCGCCGATGATTTCCACATTGACGCAAGCGGCTTCCTGTGCCCGCATCTTCAGGCTGCGCACGAGCGCTGCCGAATCCACCACCGGTTTGGTGTTGGGCATGGTGCAGATGGTCGTAAAACCGCCCGCAGCAGCCGCCTTGGAGCCGGAGGCAAAATCCTCTTTAGCTTCCTGACCCGGTTCCCGCAGGTGTACATGCAGGTCGATAAGCCCCGGCGTTACCACTTTGCCCGCAACATTATAAATTTCGTCAGCTTTCTCCTCAATTCCTGCACCTATTTTTACAATCTTGCCGTCTTCTACGAGCACATCTGCCACTGCATCGAATTTATTTTCCGGATTGATTACGCGTCCGCCTTTGAGCAAAATTTTCATGCCTGTTTTCCTCCCGTCAGCACCAAGGTAAAGAGCGCCATGCGCACCGCTACACCATTCTGTACTTCTTCCTGAATAGCCGAATTTTTACCATAAGCCGTGAAGGGCGAGATTTCCCAGCCCTTGTTCATGGGGCCCGGATGCAGAATCAGCACATCATCCTTGGCCAGCTTCAGGCGCGTATCGTTGAGGCCGAAAATCCGTGCATATTCGCGGGTCGTCGGGAACAGACCGCCCTTCATGCGTTCGAGCTGAATGCGCAGCACTTCGATAACATCGGCATTGGCGATAGCATCTTCAATGCGCTCATGCACCACAATGCCCGGTTCTTCGTAAAGGAAACGCGGCAGCAAGGTCTTGGGGCCGGCGATATGCACTTCCATGCCCATCTTACGCATGCCGTAGATATCGGAGCGAGCTACACGACTGTGGAGCACATCACCGATAATTGCAACCTTCAGCCCTTCGAGACGGCCTTTATGTTCCTCGATGGTAAAGAGGTTCAACAGGCCCTGCGAAGGATGTGCATGTGCGCCGTCACCAGCGTTTAAGATTACAGGACTTACTACCCGCGAAGCGTATTCTGCCGCACCTTCCGCCTTATGGCGCATAACGATGGCATCCACGCCCATAGCCTCGATGGTGTAGAGCGTATCTCTGAGGCTTTCGCCCTTGACGATACTGCTTGAACCAGCCGTGATGTTTACCACATCTGCGCCGAGGTACTTACCCGCCAGTTCAAAGGAAGTACGGGTACGGGTGCTGGGTTCATAAAACAAGGTGACAATGGATTTGCCGCGCAGGGTCGGAACCTTCTTGATATCCCGATGAATGATGTTCTTCATTTCCTTGGCGGTATCGAGCACCAAGCGAATTTCCTCCGGGCTGAAATCTTCCAGGCCCAGAACATTCTTTCCCCGCAGGGACAATTTGTTTTTCTCCAAGTCATTCACTCCTTAACAGGTTGACAGTAATAATTATACATTAAAGTTGCATAAACTTTCAAGGAGAAATCCATTGTCTTTGAAAATATGCCTGCATAGAGCACAAAAAAGGGAGCTTCTTATGCGTATGCATAAGAAAGCTCCCGCTCTACTTCCAGTTATAGTTATACTTATAGCTATATTTATGTCAGGCTCCCCTTATGCGCATCGCAGTACGCATCTTAAAAAGGCAATGTATTCGTTTGTCCTTGAGCAGCTCTCGTCTGCTTTGTATGTAATTATAGCGCGGACATCCTGAAAAAGCAAGGATTAATTTTTCATTCCAGTAACACAGCCCCCACATCCTCTATCTGCGGCATTTCCCCTTCCAAATCTACGGTCATTTCCGTGGACATATTGGGCATAGGCGTCTCCTCAACGCTGTAATCCTTCGGCTCCGCCGCCCGCTCTCTGGCCCGCTCATTTCCCGCAGAAATCTTGTCGTCTTCCGCATCATGCTTGTGACGGTGCCGCTCCAACGCCGCCGCATTTTTCGCCATAGCGTACAGGTCTTTATTGAACTCCATGAGTTCCTTTTCATCCGCCGGTGAAACCTTCCGCCCGTGCATAATGCGGCTGACCGTCATCATCACCCGGGACATCTTCTCCCCTTCCTCCTGCATGACATCCCGGCTCTGCTGAGCATAAGCCGCTTCGTGCAGCAAGAAGTTATGCGTAGAAATCTGCTTTCTTACACCGTCGATTTCCTTCCCGGCAGCGAGCAACTGCTTCTTCACTTCATCCGACAACTCCACCCGCCGCCCTTCAATCTCCACATATCCCTGCTTCACCGCCCGGCTAATCATAGCCGTGTTGTCAAACTGCAAACGATACCGATTGGAATCTCCAATACGCGTATACGAAAAAGACGCAGCCTTCTCCGTCTCCTGTTCCTGCGCCTTCAAGGCATAGCCATCAGCAGAAATCTCCACACTATCCTGCCCCTCTGCCTTGCCCGCCGCCAATTCTTTCTGCCGTGAATCCACATAAACCGCCGCCGCATCCTTATCCCCTGCGGGAATATAAGTCCCGTCCTTCATCACCTTGTCCCTAAGCTTTTTCGCCGTTGGCTGCTTGACGTAAGCATCCAACTCGCTGCGCGTAAGATTCTGCACAATCCGCATTGTCTTTCCCTCCTTAGAAGTGCTTAATCCCTCTTTTACCTATAATATCGCATAAGAACGGCAAAACTTAAATCATAATAGCTCTCCTGTATGCAACAGCAGCAAGCGGGGCCGGGGCATTGACTTGAACTGCTCCCTGTCAAGTAGACAGATGAAAAAATAAAAAAGTTTTCTATCTCCAGCCGTAATTGTACGGTTGGAGATATTTTTATGCAACTCTAGT
>CADBYQ010000121.1 GCA_902798865.1 Pseudoselenomonas ruminantium
ATCTCATGAAGGACATCAAGGAAGCCCTCGGCGACAAGGTCGCGGACGTCAAGGTGTCCTCGCGCCTCAAGTCGAGCGCTGTCTGCCTCGTCGCGGATGAGGCGGGTCCGTCGCTCTCGATGGAGCAGGCATTCTCCGATATGAAGAACCCGCTCTTCAAGGCGAAACGCATCCTCGAGATCAATCCGCACCACGAGCTCTTCGGCCGCCTGAAGGCGTTGCATGACGCGGGCAAGGACAGCCAGGAGTTCAAGGATTACTGCGGCCTGCTCTACACGCAGGCGCTGCTCATCGAGGGCATCCTGCCGGAGAATCCTGTGGAGTTTGCGAACAAGGTTGCTGAGCTCATGGCGAAATAACAGGAAATCCCCTACGACGCAGGAACTGCGGTATTCATCCTGTTTTTGCGGAAGAAGAGAAAAGTAAGAGAGCTGGAAGCGCATTTCTGCGCTCTCCAGCTCTCTTTTTTGACGTAATGAGGAGGAAGTCCATGCGTTTAATAAAAAAACAGAAAAAATACTTGCAATTCCAGAATCGCTACGCTATAATAACAAACGTAAGGAAAACGTTTTCAGAAACGGAGATACCGGAGGGGAATGAGAAAGACCGAGCGTCTCCGACTTATCTAGGAAAGATGGCAGGTGCACTGGAGAGAAAAAGGAAAGCGTTTACAGAACAGGCTTTCCGCATGGAGGATATCACAAATGAGTGAAAATTTTGTTCTTTCTATCAGCCGTCAGTATGGCTGTGGCGGCCGCGAACTCGCTGGAATCCTCGCGAAGAAGCTCGGCGTCAAGCTCTATGACCGGCAGATCGTCCACATCGCGGCAGCGAAGCTCGGCATCAACGACCTTAGCGAAGAGGAGCTGCTCGAGATGGAGAAGGAGGTCAAGCCGCTCTCGATGAATTTCATTCCGTTCCACTCCTTCGGCACGCACATGGGGGAGTCGAGCCGCGGCATGTTCATGTCAGAGTCGGCGGCGATCCGGAAACTCGTCGCGGACGGCTCCTGCGTGATCCTCGGCCGCTGCGCGGACTATGTACTGCGCGACTATCCGCATCATTTCGCGCTCTTTGTCTGCGCGGATGACGCGTTCCGCGAGGCGCGCGGCAAGACGGTCTATGACGGCAAGAGCCTCAAGGAGCTCGACGCTGAGAATGCGAAGCGCGCTCGCTACTACAACTACTATACGGGCCGCACGTGGGGCGACGGCAGGAACTACGACCTCGTCGTGAACACGAGCAAGGAGCCGCTCGAGAAGATCGCCGATGCCATCGTTTCCTATATCAAGACCGTCCGGGCCTGATTGTGTTTCATAGGGGGATATCGAATCATGTCAAACAGCAGGGGAAAGGTTTGGCCGCGCATCGCTTACGCATGCGGCACGTTCGGCCATGATGTGTTTTACGCGATGCTCGCGACGTATTTCATGATTTTCGTCACGAGCAACCTCTTCAACTCCGGCAACGCGAGTCACGACCAGTACATGATCGGCATCGTCACGACGATCATCCTCGTCCTGCGCATCGCGGAGCTTTTCGTCGATCCGTTCATCGGCAATATCATCGACAAGACGAAGACCCGTTGGGGCCGGTTTAAGCCTTGGGTTATCGTGGGTGCTTTTGTCGCAGCGATTACGCTGGCTGCACTCTTTACGGATTTTGGCGGACTCACCGTTTCCAATCCGACGCTTTATTTGATTCTTTTCGCAATCGTTTACTTCATCATGGATGTCTTCTACTCCGCTAAAGACGTGGCTATCTGGTCCATGATTCCGGCACTCTCCTTCGATTCCCATGAACGTGAAATCACGGCTACGGTTGCCCGTATCGGTTCGGTATTCGGCGGTCAGCTCGTAACCATCATGGTTATGCCGATTGTCCTCTATTTCTCCGTCAATCAGAACGGCGGTGCCGGTGACCCGCAGGGTTGGTTTGCTTTTGCCTGCATCGGCGGCGGTATCGCAACGCTGGGCGCAATTATCTTAGGGTTGGGCACCAAGGAACAGGAATCGGCTCTGCGTGAAAACAAGGTGGATACGTCCTTCAAAGATGTATTCAAGGTTCTGGCCAAGAATGACCAGCTGCTGTGGATAGCCTGCGCTTATTTGATTTTGGGCTTAGGACAGAATATTGTAAATAACTTCAATCTTTACTATTTCATCTATGTCATCGGTGATGCAACGAAATTCTCCATTTTAGGTATCATCAACGTCGTAATCGGCCTGATGGCGGTAGCGCTCTTCCCGGTACTCACGACGAAATTCAGCCGCCGCAAACTGTTCTTCAGCTCTTTGGCTATCATGACGGCTGCACTGATTCTCTATGCACTGTCCGGCACCAATGTCTGGATGGCTCTGGTTGCTGCTGGTCTGTTCAATCTTCCGCAGCCCCTTATCTTCCTGGTGGTTCTCATGACCATCACGGACTCTGTGGAATATGGCCAGTTGAAACTCGGTCATCGTGATGAAGCGGTCTGCCTCTGCGTACGTCCGCTGGTGGATAAACTCTCCGGTGCCGTTACGGGTGGTATCGTTGGTCTGACGGCTGTATGGGTCGGCATGACCGGCGGCGCTACGGCTGCAGACATCACGGCTGGCAGCCTGCTCAAATTCCAGCTCATCATGTTCGCTGTACCGGTAATCCTGCTGGTACTCGCCGCCTTCGTTTACCGCGGTAAGGTAACGCTGACGGAAGAAGAACATGCCCGCATCGTGGAAGAACTGGAAGAAAAATGGGAAGACATGAATAAGTAAAAATTTCCCCCTCCATTATGAGGCGTTAAAAGCCGAAAGCTCCTGTATTCAGGCGGTTGGCTTTTAATGCCTCTTTTTTCTGCTTTGCAAAATCATGCAGGATTTTGCCTTAGTATGTCGAAGTAAACAGAATATAAATGAAATTGATATAAAAATAGTTATAGATTAGAAAGGACAGGAAATATGACCAACGAGAAGATTTTGCGGAAATTGGAGAGTTTTGACCCGGAATTATGCGGACAGCTGCGGCAGGCAT
This sequence comes from Pseudoselenomonas ruminantium, assembly GCA_902798865.1. Classification (GTDB taxonomy): domain Bacteria; phylum Bacillota; class Negativicutes; order Selenomonadales; family Selenomonadaceae; genus Selenomonas_A; species Selenomonas_A ruminantium_L. Next base: position 3,013 of record CADBYQ010000121.1, read on the forward strand.
TAAAGCAGCAGCGGACGACGCTTTCGTTGATTCCGACCACCAATGCGGCTTCGCCCTTCGCGTCTTTTTTAAAGGGGAGCACGCTGGGGGATGAAATTATCGACCATCACAAGGCACATCGTCACAGCCGTCTGGAAAAATTGGCGGCTGAGCGGGCGCGTGCCATTTTTGGTGCGGAGCATGCGATTGTGCGTACGGGGAGTCTGGCGATTGCCTCCCGCGTGGTTATGCTGGCCCTGCTCAAAAAAGGGGACACGGTACTTTCGTTCAATCTGCGTAAATCCGAACATTGCACCGGTGATTTGCAGTATAATTTCGTGAAGTTCGGTGTGGAGCCGGATACCTTGGAACTCAATTTTGCGAAGGTGCAGGAATTGGCCCAAAAACATCGTCCGGCGATGATTATTTATTCCCCGGTAAATTATCCGCGCAATATTGACTATGCAGGTCTGCGCAAGATTGCTGATGAAGTCGGGGCGTATCTTTGGATTGACCTGGGGCAGAACTCCGGCTTGATTGCGGCCGGAAAAATTCCTTCCCCGGTACCTTATGCCGATGTGGCGACTTTTGCCGCCAGCGATGCCCTGCATGGGCCGCAGAACGGCATTATCCTCTGCAAGGAGAAGATCGCAGAGCTTTTGGATCGGACCGTGATTGAAACCGGGCACAGCTCCCTTAAGAAAAACGTGCTGGCCTCCTTGGCGCTGGTCTTTAAGGAAGCCGATTGCATGGAGTATCAGGATTATGCCCAGCAGGTGCTCGATAATGCCAGAGCTTTGGAGAATGGCCTTTTGGGGGCAGGGAGCAAGCTCCTTTGCAGCCCGACGGAAAATCATCTGGTGCTCGTGCAGCTGCCGGATAACTGCGATGGGGAGGAACTCGCAGATAAACTCAAGTATGCCGGGCTTTTGGTCAAAGCGGAAAAACTCATGACGGCGGAGGATAGTATCAATTATCCCATTTTGCGTCTGTCCAGTCTGGACAGTGCCACCCGTTATCTGCAGGCGGAGGAAATGGAAGAAGTCGGCCGCGTGTTGGGCGAATTCCTAAGTTCCCCGCAGGATGATGCTGCACTGCAGACGGTCAACAAATTTATCAAGAAACTGGTGGAGGATTTGCCCTTGTTCGCCGAAGACTGGCTGCCAGAGATGGAAGCCTTTGACGATGGTGATTTTGAGATGTCTATGCGGGCAATGATTCACTGGAATATTTAATGCCTCAGTAAAAAAATAGGGATATGGGGCAGTAGTGGAGGGGGATATTATGGACGCCAGAAATGGTTTGCCGAGTGGTGAACGGACGGTAAAAACGGAAATTCTCATGTATGTAATTCCCATTGTCGTGGTCGGGCTGATGCTCATGGCGGGGATTATTTTCCGCTATGTGGGTTCGACCTTTGAGGAACAGCTTACATCCAGCTCCCTGAAGAACGCGCAGGAAGTTGCCAACAGCGTATCGGCCTGGCTCGATACGCGCATGCTGGAAACCCAGAATGCGGCCAATCATCCGGCAGCCAAGAACCTGAAGGAAGCTCCGGAACTCATGAATGCCAACAATGTCTATCGTTTGAACCTGATGAACAAAATCTATCCCGGCATTTATGACAGCGTAAGCTGGGGACCGTTTGACGGCTCGGGTGTGCTCTATGGCCAGACCAAGGCCGGTTTCAAGGAAATGCACAATGCCGACAAGGCCTGGTATAAGCAAACCATGACGGGAGCACAGGACAGCTTTATGTCCTCGCCGGTGGTTTCGCAGGCCACGGGCAAAATCATCGTCAACTCCATTGCTTTGGCCAAGGATACTTCCGGCGCCAATGTGGGCATGGTGCTGGCGGCCATCTATGTCGATGCCGTGGTGGAAAAGGTCAATGATTTGAAACTGGGAGAATCCGGTTACAGTCTTTTAATTTCCAAGGAAGGCACGTATATCGTCAATCCCGATGAAAGCGCCATCATGAAGAAAAAGATTTCCGAGGAAGATGACCCGGCTCTGCGCACGCTCGGTGAAAAAATGCTTTCCGGCGAGGAAGGATTCTACAAGTTCACCCGCGCGGATGGCAAGGATATGATTGCCTTCTATAATCCGGTCAAGGCTACGGGCTGGGGGCTGGCAACCATTGCCTATGAAGACGAGCTCTTTGCTCCGGTAGGCAATGTGCTCAAAATCATGGCCGGAATTTCCCTGGCTTTGATTATCCTGATTTCCCTGGGCGTCATGCTGACGGTCAACCGCTCCATGAAGCCCCTGGCTGTGATGATGGAGGAAATGCATCTGCTGGCTGACGGCGATTTCCGCAATCGTCCGTCCAAGATTACCGTCAACAACGAACTGGGACGTTTGGCCGAGGCTGTGCGCGATATGCGCGGCGGCGTACGGGATGTGCTCTCCAGCGTGAGCACATCGTCGGAAAGCCTGTCTGCTTCGGCTGAGGAATTGAATGCTACCACGGAACAGTCGGCACAGGCTTCCAATCAGGTGGCCGACAGCATTGTCAAGGTGGCACAGGGCACGAGCGAACAGCTCGATGCGGTAAATTCCACCTCTGGTGCGATTGAAAACCTGAATGATACGATTCAGAGTATCGCAGGCAAGGCCAATGAGGCTGCCAGCCATAGCCGTGAGGCTTCGGCAGTCGCCCGTGACGGTGGCAAGACGCTCAATGAAGCGGTCGGACAGATTAAGCGCATCGAAGAATCCACCCTTGAATCCACCAAGGTGGTAACGGCACTGGGCGAACGCTCCAGCGAAATCGGCCAGATTGTCGATACGATTTCTAGTATTTCCGAACAGACCAATTTGCTGGCGCTCAATGCTGCCATTGAAGCGGCAAGAGCCGGTGAACATGGCCGCGGCTTTGCCGTAGTTGCCGATGAAGTGCGCAAATTGGCCGAATCCTCCCAGGAAGCCGCCCAGCGCATTGCCTCGTTGATTACCGAAACCCGCCGGGATACGGATAACGCTGTGGCGGGCATGAAGGCCGGCAGTGAAGAAGTCCGCGTGGGCACGGAAAACATCATGTCCATGGGTGAATCCTTCCGGCGGATTATTGAAATCGTCGAAGATGTATCCACGCAGGTACAGGAAATTTCCCAGGCCATCAGCGGTATGGCGGAAAGTGGGCAGGAGATTGTAGCCCATATCCGCACCATCGAAGAAACGAGCCGTGGGGCTGCCGAAGAGGCAGAAACCGTATCGGCAGCGACTGAGGAGCAGAGTGCCTCGGTACAGGAAATCGCCCATGCCAGCAACAGCCTCGCCAAAATGGCGATGGAACTGCAGGCGGAAGTGCAGAAATTCAAGGTATAAAAGGCAGATATAAAATGAGCAGGGGCTGCTGCACAGTCCCTGCTTATTTTATGCACTTTGCCAAAATTGACCGCTTAAAAGATCGACGCAGGAGATAGAACCACCGGGCATATACGAGCCGGTATCAAGCAAAATCATATTTTCGCTGATAATCGGGGTGGTATTGCCCCAGTACACATAACCGACATGCGTATGTCCTGCTACGATGATGGTTTTCCCCTGATAGTGGTCAAAGAATTTCTCGCGTATCCAGAGTAAATCTTTCGGGTTTTGTTCGTCCAAAGAGCGGGCGGGATTGACACCGGCATGGCAGCAGAAAAAATCCTTTCCCTGAGCCGAAAAGCGGAAGGTCAGAGGCAGGCTGGCGGCAAATTTCAGATAGGCAGCCTGTTTTTCCTTATCCATTTTCGCCAAAGCATGGGCGGTAACATCACCGCCGTTTTGGAGCCAG
>CADBYQ010000122.1 GCA_902798865.1 Pseudoselenomonas ruminantium
TCTCTTCAATTGCAAGAACACGACTATCGTTCCTATCTATGGCGTGGGAGAGCGTATCGGTACTCTGGTTGTAGCCAAGTATGATGAAGAATTCAATGATGATGATTTGCTGCTCTGTGAGTATGGTGCTACGGTAGTGGGCATGGAAATGCTTCGCGACCACGCTGAAAAAATCGAAATTGAGGCGCGCAAGAAGGCAACCGTACAGATTGCCATCGAAACGCTGTCCTTTTCGGAAAAACGGGCTGCAAAAGCTATTCTGGAAGCTCTGCCGGATGATACCGAGGGTATCCTGGTAGCATCCAAGATTGCGGATAAGGTGCAGATTACGCGTTCGGTTATCGTTAACGCCTTGCGGAAGTTTGAGTCTGCTGGTGTGATTGAATCGACTTCATTGGGTATGAAGGGGACGCGTATAAAGATTCTCAATGAGCATCTGATGGAAGAAGTTCGGAAACTGGATGTGAATATTTGATTTGCTTCAAGGTCGGTACATGGGTGCCGGCCTTTTTTTTAGCGAATATTATTGACTACTTGTTTTAAGATGAAAAAAATGATAAAGTGGGAAGGAGTTAGAGGGCTTATGTAGAAAATAAATAAAAGGCAACTGTATGAATGCGAGAATAAAAATTGATTGAATGACGGCAGACAGAGGGGATGTGATTAGGGGTATGCTGGAACAGATAATGAATTCATCTAATTTTGATTACCTATCCCGGGGGTTGGAGGCTGCCAATTTGCGACATGAAGTGATCAGCAATAATATCGCTAACGTAAACACGCCGCACTTTAAGCGCAGCGCGGTGAACTTTGAGGATTTGTTGGCCAAGGAACTGCATTTGGATGATGAAGGCAAGCGTTTGGATGTCGTGCGTACGCATGACCGGCATCTGCCTATTCCGATTCATGGCAAGGTTCATGCAGTTATAGAAGAGGATGATACCACTACTATGCGCGTGGATGACAATAATGTCGATATTGATATTGAAATGGCAGGCCTGGCCAAGAATCAGCTCTATTACAATGCGATGACCACAGAGCTGGGAGGCTTTATGACCAGAATGAAAAATGTTATTACCAGCGGACAGAGCTAATGACGGCTGGTAAGAGAAAGTGTAAAGGGAATGACCATGAGCATGTTCTTAGGGATTGATGCAGCAGCGTCCGGTCTTACGGCAGAGCGGCTGCGTATGGATGTCATATCCAATAATATTGCCAATGCCAACACTACCCGTACGGAGCAAGGCGGAGCATATCATCGGCGGTATGTTGTTTTCGAACCAAGAGTTAAAAACGACGGACCGTTTCAGAGTTTTTTGAAAAAAGCAGCAAATAAGCTGGAGGCTGGGGATGGCGTACGTGCTACCCGTATTGAGAGCGATAATATGCAGGGGCCGCTAGTCTATGACCCCGGGCATCCGGATGCCAATGCAGACGGTTATGTGGAACGTCCAAATGTTAATGTAGTAGCAGAAATGGTGGATATGATTACGGCTTCTCGTGCTTATGAAGCCAATACAACAACGATTAATGCTGCCAAAGCCATGGTAACCAAGGCTTTGGATATGGGGAAATAAGTTTACAGCGTTTAATGATTTGAGAGGATAGCGATATGGAAATTGCACCATTGGCGATGACTCCTGTGTCCATGCATGCGGACAGCCATTTGGGGGAGACACAGGAACCAAAAGAAGTGAAGAAGTTTGGGCAGTATCTAACGGACGCCTTGAAGAAGACAAATGCGTTGCAGTTGGAATCGGACAGAGAAAATGCGCTGCTCGCTGCCGGCCGCATAGAGGATGTTTCGCAGGTTGTTATTGCCGCGCAAAAGGCTGATATTGCTTTGCAATTAACCCTTCAGATGAGAAATCGGGCAATGTCGGCTTATCAGGAAATTATGCGTATGCAGGTATAATAACTAAAATAGTGTGATTCTACGTGAAGGGATTGAGATCATGGGAGATTGGAAAGAGCGGTATAAGGAGCTGCTGGAGAGATTCAGTAAGCGCCAGCGCTATATTATGCTGGGCTCCGCTTTGGCTATTCTCATTGCCATAATTGGTGTAAGTGCGTGGTATGGCAATAAACCGGATATGGTTCCCCTGTTTACCAACATGGAAACCAAGGATGCCGGCGAAGTAGCTGCAAAATTGAAAGAAGCGAAAATCGAATACGAAGTACAGGAAACGCGGCAAGGCACTACCATCATGGTTCCGTCACGGGATGTGCACAATGCACGGCTTGATTTGTCTACTCAGGGACTTCCCCGGGGAAATAAAGGCTTTGAAATCTTTGATGACAGCAAGTTGGGCGTTACGGAATTCCAGAACAAGGTAAACTATCTGCAGGCATTGCAGGGCGAACTTACGCGTACGATCGAACAGATTGCTGCTGTGGAAAAAGCACGGGTACATATCGTTTTACCGGAGGACAGTCTGTATAAAAAGAATGAGAAGCCGGCTACGGCCTCCATCATGCTGCATCTGCGGCCGAATATGGAATTGTCCAAAAAGGAAATCAAGGGTATTGTCAACCTGGCTGCCAACAGCGTTCAGGGGTTGAAACCGGAAAATATCACGATTGTGAATGATACCGGTAAAATTCTTAACGACCCCGATGAAAATGAGGAGCAGGCAGTCGGCGTTAAGACCATGACCCAGTTGGATATGACCAAGAAGGTTCAGGATAATATCCAAAAGAACATTCAGTCGATGCTCGATGATTCCATGGGCGAGGGCAAGGCATTTGCCCGGGTCAGCGTGGAACTGGATTTTGATGATCGGACTACCGACAAGCAGACTTTTACGCCTGTGGTCGATGATTCTGGTATCATCCGCAGCCAACAGGATCTTAGTGAGTCCTATAATGGGACCTCGACGCAGCCTGGTGGCCCGGCAGGTGTCCAGTCCAATGTACCCGGTTATGTGGCACAGAATGGCAATGCCAATGCTGAGTATGAGAAAAAAGAATCTACGAAAAATTATGAGATAAATGAAGAAAAATCCAAGACGGTGGCAGCTCCTGGCTCTATTCGTCGTTTGACTGTAGCGGTGCTGGTCGATGATACGGTAACACCGCAGCAGCAGGACAGCATTATGCGGACGGTGAGTAGTGCAGCTGGTATCAACACCAATCGAGGCGATACCGTTTCGGTTGAACCGTTGCCGTTCAGCACGGAACTCCGTGATCGGCGGGCGGCTGAGGAAAAGGCTGCCAAAGACCGCGAGGATATGATTCTCTATGGCACGATTGCAGCTATTTTGCTGGTGCTGGCAGCTATCGGCGGTTATTTCTACTATCGCCGCAAGAAGAAACTGGAAGCTATTGCAGCCGAACAGGAGAGAATCAGGCAGGAGGAGGAAGCAAGGAAGAAGTTGGAAGAAGAAGAACGTGCAGCACTCCTTGCCGCTGGTGCATTGGATACTGAAGAACTTACTGAAGAAGAACAGCAGCACCTTACCGAAAAGCAGACTTTGCAGCAGCTTATTGACCAGCGGCCGGCAGAGGTGGCTATGCTTGTTAAAACTTGGCTGGCGGAGGAATGACCTATGGCACTTGAAGATATGTATGGCGATGGTGAGGAAGAACTTACCAATACAGAGAAAGCGGCCGTTTTGTTTATTGCTCTGGGCCCGGAATATTCAGCGAAACTCTTTCAGCATTTGGACGATGATGAAATTGAACGCATAACCCTCGAAATAGCTAACCATAAAAAGGTTAGTGCCGAGGTGAAATCAAAAGTCGTTAGTGAATTTTATCAGATGGCTATGGCCAGTGATTATATTTCCACAGGCGGTTTGGAATATGCTCAGAATGTACTGGAAAAGGCTCTGGGTTCGGAAAAGGCGATGGAAATTCTCAATCGTCTTACTACGAGCCTGCAGGTTCGTCCTTTCGACTTCTTGCGCAAGACAGATCCTTCCCAGCTTATGAACTTCATCAACAACGAGCATCCGCAGACCATTGCCCTGATTATGGCGTACTTAGATCCGGAGCAGGCGGCTACGCTGCTCGGTTCTTTGCCGCCGGAAGCTCAGGCGGATGTAGCCAGACGTATTGCCCAGATGGACAGAACGTCGCCGGATATTATCCGCGAGGTAGAGCGTGTGTTGGAGCGCAAGCTTTCCTCGCTGGTTACGCAGGACTTCACCACTGCTGGCGGTGTCAAAGCCATTGTGGAAGTCCTCAACCGTGTGGACCGTACCACCGAAAAATCCATCATCGAGACTTTGGAAGTGGACAATCCGGAACTGGCCGAGGAAATCAAACGCCTCATGTTCGTGTTCGAAGATATCGTTCAGCTGGACGACCGTTCCCTGCAGATGGTTTTGCGGGAAGTGGATACCAAGGATTTGTCGCTGGCACTCAAGGCTACACCTGCGGAAGTGGCCGACAAGGTTTACCGGAATATGTCGAAACGTGCTGCCGATATGCTCCGGGAGGAAATCGAGTTTATGGGCCCCGTCAAGATTCGCGACGTGGAAGAAGCACAGCAGAAGGTCGTCAATGTCATCCGGGTACTGGAAGACAAGGGCGATATTGTAATATCGCGTGGACAGGGAGACGAGATGATTGTCTAGAGTTATCAAGGCCGCGATATGGGAGGAAAATCCTCATCTCATCCATACCCCCGAGCCGCCTAAACCGGAGAAAGCTGCAGACGGGGATAGTGGTTTGGATGAAGAGACCCGCACCCGTATGCTGGCAGAAATTGCTGCCAAGGAGCAGCGTGCTATCCAGTTATTGAAAGATGCCAAGGTGGATGCGGAAATACTCAAACAGGAGGCCAAGGCTGAATGTGAGCGTATGAAAGAGGAAGCCCGGGCTGAAATCGAACAGGCAAAGCAGGAAGCGTCCGAACAGGGACATCAGGAAGGTTATGAGGCCGGCTACAAGGATGGCGAGGCCAAAGTTCGGGAGGAGATGGCCGATACCATTGCTGCGGGCAGTGCGCAGGCAGAAAAGACCCTGCGGGATGCGAAGGCGGCTACACGTGACTATGTTCAGCAGGCTGAACAGGATGTGGTGAAAATGGTCATGGCTGTTGTAGAAAAAATTCTTCCTCAGCACTTTATCGATGCCCCCCAGGTAGTATTGCCATTGGTGAGAGAGGCTATTGTTAAGGTAAAAGACCAAAAAGAATTAAAAATTCATGTGGCACCGCAGGACTACGATTTGGTACTTTTGGCCCGCAATGAATTTCGGGGGCTCCTGACCTACGGTGATGCGACGATTGATTTGGTTTCGGATCAGAGCATGAATCCTGGTGACTGTCTGATTGAAACGCCGAATGGTACAGTAGATGCGCGCCTTGCCACCCAGATTGAACTGGTACGGCAGGCAGTGAAAAATGTTATGCTTTAAGAAGTTCCTTTGAGGTATGGCGCTATGGAAGATATGCAGGTAAATAAGCCTTTTCAACTGAATATCGATAAGTTCACAGAGGCTATTTACGATTGCTCCAGTGTCAAACTCACGGGGAAGGTGACGCAGGTTATTGGTCTGGTCATTGAGTCTCAGGGGCCTACGGTAAGTGTAGGGGAGCTTTGTTACATCAGCTCGCATAATCCGGATGTTCCGCCGATTCCTGCTGAAGTGGTAGGCTTTCGGGAAGGATATGTCATGCTGATGCCTGTCGGTGAGATGCAGGGGATTGGTCCTGGCTGTGAGGTAACAGCAGCACAGAAGATGTTGAATGTCAAAGTGGGCGATGAGCTTTTAGGCCGTGTGTTGGACGGCCTGGGCAATCCCATTGATGGCAAGGGGCCGCTTCTTTGCAAGAAGGAGTATTCGCTGCAGGCCGACCCGCCGCATCCGTTGTCACGGCCTCGTATACATGACAGCCTTTATGTCGGTGTGCGGGCTATTGATGGCTTGATTACTATGGGAGAGGGGCAGCGCATAGGCATTATGGCTGGTTCCGGGGTGGGGAAATCCACCCTTCTTTCCATGATTGCCCGCAATACGGAGGCCGATATCAGTGTCATTGCGTTGGTGGGCGAACGTGGCCGTGAGGTTCGTGACTTCATTGAGCGTGATTTAGGTGAGGAAGGCATGAAACGCTCTGTGGTGGTGGTGGCAACTTCAGACCAGCCGGCTTTGGTGCGTATCAAGGGGGCAATGACCGCTACAGCTATTGCTGAATATTTCCGTGACCAAGGCCGCAAGGTCATACTGATGATGGATTCGGTTACCCGTTTTGCCATGGCTCAGCGTGAGGTGGGCTTAACCATCGGAGAGCCGCCGGCTACCCGTGGCTATACGCCCTCGGTATTTGCCATGCTGCCACGGCTTTTGGAGCGGGCAGGTACCAGTGCGACAGGCTCGATTACGGGAATTTACACCGTATTGGTAGACGGCGATGATATGAATGAACCCATTGCCGATGCAGTGCGTTCCATTTTGGATGGTCACATTGTATTATCCCGTACCATTGCAGCACAGAATCACTTCCCGGCCATTGATATCATGCCCAGTGTCAGCCGTGTAATGAATGAGGTGGTGTCGCCGGAGCATTTGAAGGCGGCACAGCAGATGCGGCAGCTTATGGCTGTATATCGGGATGCTGAGGACTTGATTCATATCGGGGCTTATGTAAAGGGCTCCAGTGCTAAGATTGATGAATCGATACAGAAGATAGATGCCATTAATGATTTTCTCTGTCAGGGAATTTTTGAAGTTGATTCCTACGAAGAAACCGAAAGAAAATTAATGGGAATATCCGGGTAACAGGTCATGAAAAAGTTTAAGTTTC
>CADBYQ010000123.1 GCA_902798865.1 Pseudoselenomonas ruminantium
TACGTCATCCGGACGCTGGATGAAGGAAGCAGCTACGAAATCCATATCCTGTTCGCAACCAAAGATGATGTCCTTGGCATCCTGTTCGGAGATAGGAGGCAGGCCCAGGGATACACCCGGAGCAGCTACGCGCTTACGCGTGCTCATCTTACCGCTGTTCTGAATCGTCGTAACGATGTCCTTGCCCTTGATTTCATCGACTTTGAGAGCTACGAGGCCATCGGAGAGGAGCAGGGTGTCGCCCGGCTTAACTTCCGTGTAGAGGCCCTTGTGGTTTACGGAAACATGAGTTTCATCACCCGGTACATCGTCATAGGTCAGCGTGAACTGGTTGCCCTTTTCGAGCATAACCTTGCCATCTTTGAACTCGCCCAGACGCATTTCCGGACCTTTGGTATCGAGGATTAAAGAGATAACCTTGCCAGCCTTCTTGGCAGCTTCACGAACCATATTGATACGGCCAAGATGTTCTTCGTGGTCACCATGGGAGAAGTTGAAGCGTGCGCAGTTCATGCCATTGGCAATCAGTGCATCAATTACGCCCGGTTTCTCTGTGGACGGACCCTGCGTGCAAACGATTTTCGTCTTTTTTAACATGTTGTAAACCCCACCTATTCTTTTACTACATATTATATTTTAGACGGACACCTCCGAAATCCGGAGTCGCTGTATGGCGTCCTGTCTACGGCCTAAATTAACTGGGAGCTAACTCCCATCAGCTACTATTCTACACTCTTTGTCTCCATAAGTAAAACATTTTCGGCGAAAATCTACGGAAAAAAATATTTTCTGAAAAGCGGCTCATTGCTTGAAATTTATTGCTTTTATTCAGCATAATAACCAACGACTATTCCTATTAATTGAAATTGTTCCCAGTGTCAAAAAACGCTTATGCTTTCCCCCAAAAGTGACGATAAACCTATAAGGAGAGTATTGCACTTTCCAGATTTTAGGAAAGGAGGATTTATCATGTCTACCATTTCGTCAATGACCAGAGATACGTACACGATGTACAAGATGGCTCAGGGCGGTACCCAAAACACTACTGCGGCACAAAAAGCAGCCAGTGAAGCAGAGGAAAGCTCCAGCAAAGCTTCTGCGCAAAGCAAAAGCTATTCTACAGCTGCAGCCAACGTCAGCCAACTCAGCAACTTAGTCGGTTCCTTTGATTCAGCTCATGCCAACAAGAAAACGACTGCCGCTCAGGACTCCATCAGCAGCCTTTGGTCCGGTTACACCAATTCGTACTCCAGCGGAATCGCCAATTTAAGTGCTCTTTCCGGCGTTTCTTCCAGTGCGGCAGGACTTGTAAACTCCTACAATGAAGCCAAGTCTGCCTTTGAAACCCAGTTCAAGGCCTATATGGGCGATTTACAAAAATCTGCCCAGACCGTCAAGAACATGAGCTACGAATTCAGTGCGGACGACATCACGGAAGCCGAAGACGGCAGCAAGACGTACAGCGACGGCCTGAAGGACGCCATCAAAAACGTCAAGCAGCTCGTTTCCGACTACAACGATGCCTTAGACCTCACCAGCGATTACAGCAGCGTGGGGAAACGACTGGAATCACTCCATAAGTCGTTTGCCGACACCACCTACCGGGCTGACACTTATAATCAACTCGGCATCACGGTGGACAGCAAGACGGGCAAAATGTCTGTTGATGAAGACAAGCTGGCCACAGCGCTCACCGAAAACGGCGACCGCGCGAAAAACGCACTGGGCGCTAACGGCCTTGCAGGCAAAGCTGAACAACACCTCGCTCAAGCAAACAACCAAAGCGACAAACTGTTCCCCTCCCTGCAGAGCATGTTCGGCAACTCCCTCAAGACCGCCTCGGCCTACACCAACCCACAAGTGCTGAACGCAACCGTTCAGTACGGCATGATTGGGAATCTCTTCAGCACAATGTTCTAAGAACTGTAAAAACTCCATGAGCAAAAGTCACCGAGAGAAACCAAGAACAAAGCCCGGTGGCTGACATTGCTTTTCCGTCGCGTTTGACAAGCCTGTCTAAGCAGAGGAAACGTAATGTCAGCCACCGGGCGTCTTTTACATCGAGCCAAAAAGCCGCCGGCAGGGATATATTTCGGCGCTAGTACGCGCAAGCCGCGTAAATCGCGCCGAAACATATCCCTGCCGGCTTTACTATTTGCTTTTATTGTACATTAGCCGCAACATCCCACCCAAGCTGCAGGGCTTTCATGTTTGCATCGACAGTATGCGGCGGCACGCGTTTTTTCACAAATTCTTTAACGGTATCCAGCTGTACCAAACCGGTAATCCGCACCAGTGCCCCTAACGCCACGATATTGGCAAAGAGCGCCTTGCCCAGTTCTTCGACGGCCAGTTTCGTAATCGGCAGGCGAACCACCCGCGGGAAATCCGGCGTTTCCGGCACAAGACTGTCATCTAAGATCAGCAGGCCGTCTTTGTGCAGGTCGCTGTAGTATTTATCCGCCGCCTTCTGCGTCATTGCGAGCACCAAATCCGGCGTTTCCACATGCGGATGATAGATGGTTTCATCGCTGATGATGACCTCAGCCTTCGAGGCGCCGCCACGGGCTTCCGGGCCATAGGACTGGCTTTGGGCCGCCTCTTTACCCTCTGCTACGGCCGCTTCGGCCAGCAGGATTGCCGCCGTAATCACGCCCTGACCACCGGAGCCGGAGAGTCTTAACTGTTTTTTCATTAGTGTGCACCTCCTGCCCGTTCAATCACCTGGTCATAAGCGGTATCATAATCCATAGCCGAAGCTTCATAGAGAAGACCTATTGGGAATTTTTCTGGTGCAATACCTGCCGGGTCAAGCTTATCCCAGGCAGCCTTCATCACCGCATTATCCCGCATCCACTTCATCATATCCGCCGGGCTGCCCAGCTTGTTCTTGCGGCCATAAGCCGTGGGGCACTGCACCAGGGCTTCGACAAAGGAGAAGCCGTGATTGTCAAAAGCATTCGCAATCATATCCGTCAAATGCTGCACATGGAAAGCCGTGGAACGCGCCACATATGTAGCACCTGCGGCCTCAGCCAGAGCACAGGCATCAAAAGGTCTGTCCACCGAACCATACGGTGCAGTAGTCGCCTTCCTCCCCAGTGGTGTCATGGGCGAGGCCTGCCCGCCGGTCATGCCGTAAATATTGTTGTTAAAGAGCACCACCGTCAAATCCACATTGCGGCGGCAGCCGTGGATGAAGTGATTGCCGCCGATAGCCGTGCAGTCGCCGTCACCGGTGATAACTACCACATTGAGCTCCGGACGGGCCAGTTTTATCCCCGTAGCAAAGGGAATCGCGCGGCCATGTGCCGTATGCAGCGTATCAAAATCCATATACCCCGAGGCGCGGGAAGAGCACCCAATGCCGGACACAATCACCGTATTATCCTGATTCAGTTCCGGACGTTTGGCAATCGCCTGGACAATCGCCTTCATGGCAATACCATTGCCACAGCCGGGACACCAGAGGTGCGGGAGGCGGTTCTGACGGAAATACTGTTCATATTCTCTTTCTGCCATCATCCTTCAACCTCCTTTACCATCTCGTTGACACTTGCCAAAATCTCACCGGGTTCAAACGCCCGCATATTATACTTGCCGCAAAGGCTTACCGGGCAGGCACCATTTGCCGCGCGCCGTACTTCATGGACAATCTGGCCGTAATTGAGTTCAGCTGTCACAATGCCCTTTACCTTGGCAGCCAACTCACCGATAACCTTATCCGCAAACGGCCAAATAGTCATCAGCCTTACCAACCCAACCTTTACGCCAGCTGCACGGGCTTCCCGCACGGCTTCATAAGCCGTCCTTGCCGTACCGCCAAAGGACACCACCGCATACTCGGCATCATCCATAAAATAGCTTTCCGTATGGATGATTTCCTCACCAGCACGTTCGATTTTTTCATGCAGACGGCGGATGGATTCCTCCGTCACCTTCGGACTGCCCACAGGGAACCCGGTTTCATCATGGATAAGCCCCGTCACATGAATGTGATAGCCTTCACCAAAATCCGCCACATTGGGCACCAAGTCCGCCTCCGGCGCAAACGGCTGATAGCCTTCTGCCCGCGTTTTCGTCGGCTTGCGGCGCGGATAGATGTCCACTTTTTCAGGGAGTTCCACCTTCTCCCGCAAGTGGCCGACCATTTCATCCATCAGGAGCATGACCGGCGTGCGGAAGCGCTCTGCGTAATTGACTGCCATCACTGTAGCATCAAACGTCTCGCGTACACTCCACGGCGACAAGGCAATCACCGGATGGTCACCATGCGTGCCCCAGCGCACCTGCATGACATCGCCCTGGGAAGGTGCTGTCGGCTGACCGGTTGACGGGCCGACACGCTGCACATCCACCAACACGCAGGGAATCTCTGCACAGGCCGCATAACCAATCAACTCCTGCTTCAGCGAAAACCCCGGTCCAGACGTCGCATCCATAACCTTGCAGCCAGCCAGCGACGCCCCTAAAATAGCCCCCATAGAGGCAATTTCATCTTCCATCTGAATAAACTTGCCACCGGCCTGCGGCAAAAGTTTCGCCATGGTTTCCGCAATTTCCGTTGAGGGCGTAATCGGATAGCCGGCGAAGAAGTTTACCCCTGCTGCAATTGCCGCCTCAGCACAGGCTTCATTGCCCTGCATCAATCTTGCCTTGCTCATGCCACGCCCCCCTTTGCTGCAACTTTATCCACAAATATTGCATAATCCGGGCAACGCAGTTCACACTGGCCACAGCCAATACACGCCTCCGGATTGACCACCTGCACCTTGCCCAGCTCATCTATGGCCAGCACCGACTTAGGACAAAAGGCTGCGCAAATGCCGCACCCTTTGCACCGCGCCAGCTTGACGCTAATCTCCGCTTTCATAAACTCCGCCTCCAATAACACAGACAAATATAACTTAATTTGCATAGCAAATATGCTTATTCCTTATATACTTTTACATCATAGCAGAATGTTGTATAAAAATCTACTATTTTTGTAAATTTACGTAATGTATACATAAACAGTATGTCTTATTCATATCATCTAATGTAAATGTTCGCCACAAAAACAAAAATTCCCCCATCGCGAAAACAATTTTTAACCCATTTTTTATTACTATGACAAAAACTTTCCTGATATAAATACTAAATACAAAATTTCTCTGCAAAAAAAGGCGATTATATGGTATACTGTGGTGGTAGGTTTACGATTTTTATGCCTACAAACGTAGATTATGCAGGAAACTTCTTATTATTGTCGAAAAGTTTATAAGATGGTGAGTATATTGGCTTAATGCTCACTTTCAGGAAGAGGTGAGAAACATGACATTCATCCTGATAACGGGCTCCATCATGAGCATCAGCATCTTCCTCATCTACAGGCTGTGTCGCTTTTTTAATATCGAGATGAAGTGGACATCCTTAGTGCTCTGTGCTGTGATGGCCTTTATCGTCAATGGCATGGCAATCACCATGAGTCCTTTTCTCGACCGCGCGCATTATCTGCGCCTGGGGATATTAGTCATTACTGCAGCAGCATTGGTGACATTCTTCAACGAGCGCATGCTGCGCAAGGATGAAGCCCTTGCCGGCTGTACGGTTTTGCCTACAGAGCAGCTGCCTGTAGAGGAAACACCTCCTGCGGAGGACGATAAGGATATTCTGCTGGCTCGACGTAACGAGACAGTCGAAACAGACAGTACAGACGATACTCCTGTGGCGGAAATCCCCGTTACCGAAGAAACATCCAGCACGCAGGCAGAACTACCTAAAGATGAACCTGCCGAAAAATCTGCGGCAGAAATCAAGGAAGCACAGTTAGCTGTAGAAGCAGCCGAAGCTGCAGCTAAGGTTCTGGCTGAGAAGGAAGCGGCGATAGCTGCGAAAAAGGCTGAGGAAGAAGCCAAAGCTGAAAAAGCGGCCAAAGAAAGAGCCGCCCAAAAGAAACGTGAAGAGGCTGCCCGTAAAAAGGCAGAAGCCGAAGCACGCGCAAAAGCAGAAGCTGCTGCGAAAGCAAAGGCCGAAGCGGCAGCCAGGGCAAAGGCTGAGGCAGAAGCTAAGGCGAAAGCTGACGCTGAAGCAAAAGCCAAGGCTGAAGCCGAGGCAAAAGAACAGGCCCGCCAGCAGGAACTTGCTGCCAAGCGCAAAGCCCATGAAAAGCAGCTCAAGCAGGAAATCTCCGCCATGGACAGTCTGGATGCCATTTTGGACTTTGCCTATGAAACCAAGACCGCTCAGCCCAAAGATGCCATCTTTGCCTATCACGAAGCGATTGCCCGCTATGCTGACGACGACTACACACCGTTCCTCGTCATCGAACTGGGCAACCTGTACAAGGAACAAGCCAACTACAGCGGCGCTATCGCCACTTACAAAAAGGCACTCGATATGCCAATAATTGCCCAAAACGATGCCATGTGTCAGGAATTTACCAAAAATATCCATTACCTTGGCACCGTTCAGGATATACTTGCCAAACATGCTGCGCTCTCTACGCCCTTCCCGCAGATTCCGGGAGACATTATGCAGGAAATCGAAGACGAATTCCAGGCGCATAACGGCGGCGCAAAATAATTGGAGGAATTTTAATGAAGAAAAGTGTAGAAATTCTTGGTCTGCCAATCATCAGCATCACGGAAGGCCGTGAGCTGGGTGTCAGCAAGACCCTGCTCATCGATGCCAAAAACGGCACGGTAGCAGCAATCACCATCGAAGATGCCGATTGGTACCGCGGAGTAAAACTAAAACTCATCCCCTACGAATCCGTTATCGCCATCGGTGATGATGCAGTAACCATCACCAACAGCGAAAACATCCTGACACTCGATGCAGCCGGCGACTACGAAGCCCTGCTGGATGATAACATCCGCATCATCGATACCAAGGCCATCACCAAATCCGGTACCATTCAGGGTAAAGTCACCGAACTCTACATCGGCGACGATGGCAAAATTGAAAAATGCGAAATCACTGCACCCGATGGCACCACTTCCGATATCGCTACCGACCAGATTTCCATCTTCGGTAAGCAGGTAACGGTTATTGACCCCACCGGGGAAAAAAAAAATAATGTAATGCACAAGGCTCCGGAAGCCCCTAAAGCAGCACCTGCTGTTCCGGCTGCGCCTGAAGTTCCCGCCGCTCCGGCAGAACCAGAAGCACCGAAGGCTGAAGAAGCTCCGCAGGCTCCTGAAGCCCCCAAGGCTGCTGAACCTGCTGTAAAAGCAGAAGAAGCGCCCAAGGCTGAGGCTCCGAAAGAAGAAGTAAAACCGGAACCCAAAAAGGAAGCTCCGAAGGCTGCTCCGGCTCCGAAAGCCGAGCCTAAGAAAGAGGCTCCAAAGGCAGATGCCGCTAAACAGGCTGCTGCCGACAAAGCGTCTGAGGAACGCCATCGTCGATTTCTCCTGGGCAAGAAAGCCGCTCGCGACATTAAGATGGATAACGGCATCGTTATCGTAGAAGCTGGCCAGGACATCACCGAAGAAGTTCTGCAGAAGGCAAAACTGGCGAATAAGTTCATCGAACTTTCCATGAACGTACAGTAAGTTTATAAAGCAAATAGCTGTTGCTAAAGCAACAGCTATTTTTATTTGCACGACAGCAGGAAAATAAACATAAATGCGGAATAAATAAAATAAATAGAGAGGAGATGTTGCCTGTTATGCAGACGATTGCTTTGATTGCCCATGACAAAAAGAAAGAAGACATGCTCGACTTTGCTGCCCATCACAAAGAACTGTTATCCCAGTTCCATCTGGTAGCGACCCATACCACAGGAACCCTGCTCAACGAGAAATTGGGGCTCAATGTCGAAACCATGATGTCTGGCCCACTCGGCGGCGACCAGCAGATTGGCGCCTTAGTGGCCACCGAAAAAGTTCAGTACGTCATCTTCCTGCGTGACCCACTGACCTCCCAGCCCCACGAACCGGATATCAACGCCTTGCTGCGCCTTTGCGATGTTCATAACGTCCCACTGGCCACCAACCGCAAAAGCGGCCATATCCTGCTCGAATATGCCGCTAAAAAATTAGCATAATACAAAAGCCTGTTGCACCTAAAACTGCAACAGGCTTTTCCTTACTTTTCATCTTTGGGCAAATCTCCCAGCGCATATTCACAACACTGTTTCACGAGATTATTAACCGAAACATTCTTCTCCCTTGCGACCCTCTCCAACTGATCCAAGAGTTCCTGTGGAAAACGAAAAGTCTTGTTTACCATATCCTGGCTTTGCTTCACTACAAACACGCTATCCCTCCTAACTCTGTCGATACCGTTTTGCCAGCCAGTAAAACGGTGTTAGTGATATATTGTACATTTTCTCAAAATGTCCTTCAAAAATGGATTTTTTTATAAGTTTATGCTATTATAATTTTGAAAAGCACATGTTTTTCAGAAGATTATTTTTACCGTCACCATCTCGTGATATAATAAAACTCAAAAGTCTGCCAACAACCTATATGGACGTAGTGCCCGCTTCGATGTCATTGCTGTTGACAGCGCTGACAAGATCTATAACTGCGAAATCCAACGTGCCAATGAGGGGGCTAATCCCAAGCGTGCACGCTTCAACAATTCCTTAATTGACTCACGGGAAATCAATAAGGGTACAAAGTATAAAGACTTCCCTGAGATATGGGTTATATTCATCACCGAAAACGATATCTTCGGCGCACAAATGCCTATGTATCATGTAGAGCGCAGCGTCATTGAACTGAATAAACCATTTGAAGACGCTGCTCATATCATCTACGTCAACGGCGAATACAGAGGCGACGATGACATGGGATTGCTGATGCACGATTTCTTCTGTACTGATCCCGCAAAAATGCACTTTCCAGAACTTGCTAAACGCGCTGATTTCTTAAAACATAATAACAAGGGGGTAAAAGCCATGTGTGAGATTATGCAAAAATTACAAGCCGAAGGACATGCAGCCGGCCTTGCTGAAGGAAGGTTGGAAGGAAGGTTGGAAGGAAGGTTGGAAGAACGTACATCTCTAGCCTTAGATATGCTGCGTGATAAAAAACCTATGGACGAAATCATAAAATATTCACGATTAACACCAGAACGCATTGAAGAATTAGCTCAACAGCTTCAATAGGAATATATGGGCATAAGGCCCTTCCTACCCCTGCCGATATCGTTTTACCAGCCGGTAAAATGTTGCCCGTGATATATTCAATGCATTACTGGCCTCCAATGCACGGATTTCCTTGGCCTGATAACGGCCAAAAATACGTTTCCATCCCTTGGGATAACCAATCGCCGGACGTCCAAACTGACGTCCGGCATTTTTGGCTGCCTGAATTCCTTCCTGCTGACGTATACGATGCAGCGCCTGCAAATTATCCTGTCTCTGTTGCAGCACAAGCAGGATTTCCTTCAACGTCTGAAAAACCACCGCTGCAGATACTTCATCCAAATCCTGCAAAGTTATCGGCAAATCCAAAATCTGCAGCCGGATATGCTCTACTTGCAAAGAATCCAACTCTGCACCAATCGCCGCAGCACTATCTCCCAGCGCTGACCAATGCGCCACGATAAGCGTATCGCCCTCACGCAGGAACCGCCGCAGAATTTGATACTGCCCACGCTCCGCCATATCCTCTAAGATGATATCTACGGCAGCATAAGCGCGTAATGCATCCACATCTGCCTCAGTCTCCGCATATCCATATACCTTTGCTGCCATAAATATCACCTCCCAACATTGTCCATTACACATGGATTTTTTTAACTTGAAGGAATAATGGGTTATCAGTCCCAAAGAAGAATCAATCGCAGTCTACATTCTCTTTGAATCACCTCACCCACATAAACCGTCATCAATCAGCTTCTGAATCCCCTGCAGGACACCGTATTCCTTATTGCTAGCCGTCGTGAACCGCGCCAGCTTTTTGATATACGGATGGGCATTCTCCATGGCAAAGCTGTAATAGACAGAACTCATCATTTCCACATCGTTCATAAAATCACCAAAAGCAGCACACTCCATCGGCGCAATTTTCATCCGCTTTTGTACCTGCTGAATGGCAATGCCCTTGTTGATGTCAAACCGCATCATATCCACCCAGTAATCACTGGAAGTTGCCACTTGAAACAAGCCACTATATTTTCTCAACCGGGGATAAATACGCTCATATGCTTTCCCCGCGTCATCAAAGAAAGATGCCTTAATCATCCCGTCTTCGATATCGCCAAATGAATCCACCACTTCGACATGGGGATAGTATTTTGTAAGCTCTGCCTGAAGTTTCTCCGTGAACTCCTCCCGCAGGATATAGGCACCTTTTCTACCGCAGTACACTTCATAAATACCAGACACATCCCGCGTTTCTTCCAGTGCCTTTAACCCCAATTGTTTATTCATCACACAAGAAAACAGTTCACGGCCTTGATATTGAACCATCGTACCGTTTTCCGCCAAAAAGAGAAAATCATCCTCATACCCCTTGAACGTATCCAACAGGGAATAATACTGCCGTCCAGAACATGGTGCAAAAAGCACATTACGCTCCTGCAGTTGGCGGATGATATCGTCAAAACCTTGCGGCAGCTGACCATTTTCGTCCAACAAGGTTCCATCCATATCCGACATGATAAGTTTAATCATTCGTCCACCTCATATTCATTGAAATCAATTATTTTTCATAATAACGCTATCGGTCTGTTTTGCCAAAACGAAAAATACTCGCTATATTCATTCAGTCGGTCTGGCAATATTTCGCTTAGTGCTGCCATTATCAGTATTTTACAACGACTATTTAGGCTGTAAAGATAATCTTCTACACATCATCCAAAAGAAACAATAAACGCCTGTATAAGACCAATTAACAATCGTCAGGAAATAATCAATAGACAGTGCTTCACTAATGGTCATATAGTAACAACCACCAAGTGATATCAAAAATAATGCTTGTATCATTAAGTTATAGTACTGCTTTTGCGAAACAATAATTGACAGTGTCAAAGGGCTCACAATAAATCTAACGGCAAACATAGGAACAAGATAGCGAATATATATCCCTGTAATCTCCCAATCTACACCTAAAAAAATCTTACATCCCCAAGGAGCTAAAATATAAACAAGGATAAAAATCGGTATCGTTCCTACCAGTAAATATTTTGTTGTCTTCATAAAGGAATGATAAAATTTATCGGTTTCATTTTTTTCTCTTACTGCTTCTTCAAAAAAAACTTTACCTACATTCGAACTAACTATTCCTAATGGCAAACCTAATAATGCCATTGACATGGAATAATAGCCTAAAACAGCTAAATCGTCATATACTTCTTTTATACAAATAGCTAATAACGAATACGATAGCGTATTAATAAAAGTTCCTGGCATACTCACTGCCGGTTGCTGCCAATATTTTTTGGCAATTGCTATTACCAGTCTACGTTTCGCACTATATATTTCCCGCAAATGTCCACTTAGTGATTCAGCTTGTTTACGCAAAGACACCATTTGAGATATAAGCGAAATCATTAACAGGCCGATATACCCAGCTCCTAAGGACCCCAAAATAATAACACCGATAAAATTCGCTAATGCCCGAATTACATTTACCTTAGCAAAGAGTTTATATTCTCTACATCGGTTATTATAAGCACTTAACAAATTAACAACACCTGTTATGAGTAAGCAAAATGGCATGTATAAAATTAAGGCTATATTGTCAAGGAATTTTTCCTGATATAAATAATATAATGCTGTACCTATAGTAAAAACCATTGTCGAAAGAACACATAATAAAGCACATAACTTTATAACCGCATAGACCTGCCTTTTCACAAGAACCACAACCGCTTCATACTGTCCCATAATCACGGGAACCAATACCCCAACAACAGTCGTTATATATGTAAATAACCCAATATCTTCAACAGTAAATAAGCGCGTTTTAACAGGTGTCGTAATAACCGAAAATACTTGTGCAGCTAATGACCCCGTCAAAAGCAACATTACAGATTTTAAAAAATCATTTTTCTTTGCCAGTAAAAAACACCTCCTCGTACATGTTTTATATCGCTATAATATATTACCACATCGTGGGCATAGAGAATCCGCCCCAACTTCTTCTAATCTTGCTATTATGGTGTTCTGAGCATTACTTGAAAGCCTATTATCACTATTCATAAGTAAATTTATCCCTCTTTCAAAGTAACATTCGAAGCAAACTCCTCCAAGAGCCGTACGTGCAGTTTTCCCATATACGACTCCCCACATTCACTTCAACCATGTATCAGTTATAGATTACTCTGCTTCGTGCCCATATAAAGTGTGCGCAATGTGGAAAAATTGAGATTACCAAAAAATTTATAGACCTTCACTCCTATTTGCTGTATAATAATTTCAAAGGAGGACATATATGCGCCTTTATTTTGACTGCTGTTGTTATAACAGACCATTTGATGACTTATCACAAGACCGTATTCCTTGCCGAAGCGGAGCTGGATCCTGGTGTGGACATTGTAGAGACCGACGCCGTTTCCATGTCTGGAAGAGCTTTCTTCTCTCTGCGCGCTGTCACCGCTGAGAAGTTCCGCGACCTTTTCCTCGGGCATTCCGAGTCCGTTGTCAATGACATGCAGATACACGTCGTCCCCAGCTCTTTCGCCGCGCACCACGATCTCCCCGTCTCCGTCCATGCTCTGTACACCGTAATAGATGGCGTTCTCCAGAATAGGCTGCAGGAGCAGTTTGACCCCTCAGCACCGACGACAAATTGCTCAAAGCTTGCCGTAGAATACGAGATAAACTAAAAGTACAGGTCAAAAATCCTTTATCTTATCTAGCAGAGGTGAATGAAAATGATGGATATTAACCTTAACAGCCCTGCCGATGTTCGCGCCGCCGGCACCAAAATTCTGATAGAAGCACTCGGCCCCGTTGGATATACCCGCTTCATCCAACAATTTGAAAACGGCTACGGGGACTACACTAAGGAAAAATACGAACAGCCTGATTTATCCTTCGAAGAACTGGATGCGGAACTAAAAAAATTTTTATAACGACAATTCCTGACGGGTCAATTGACCCGTCAATTTTATTCTCTCAAATCAGTTCCTTAATCGCCGCTACGATATAGTCCATATCCTCATCCTTCAGCCACGCACTCATAGGCAAGCTGATTACATGCTCTGCCACATATTCGGCATTGGGAATTTCGCCTACATGACTCATATTTTCAAAGATAGGCTGTTTGTTCAAGGGAATAGGGTAGTGTACTGCGGTTGGGATTCCCTTTTCCTTTAACTTAGCCTGCAATTCGTCACGATTTTCCACTACGATAGTGTACTGGGCATAAACGCAGGTATTGTCGTCTTTGACGGTCGGCGTTTTAATCCCCTTAATGTCTTTGAACAGGCTGGTATAGCGTTTGCCCACTTCTTCGCGACGCCTGATTTCTTCGTCGAACTTCGTTATTTTTGCCAAGAGCACTGCGGCCTGCAGCGTATCCAGACGGCTGTTCAAGCCCATGCGGATATGATGGTATCTTCTGTCCTGACCATGACGGTGAATCTGATCCATTGCCTTGGCCAGGTTTTCATCATCGGTAAAGATAGCACCACCATCACCATAGCAGCCTAAAGGCTTAGTCGGGAAAAAGCTCGTGCAACCAATGGTAGACAAACCACAGGAGCGTTTGCCCTTGTAAGTCGCACCAAAACTCTGTGCACCATCCTCGATTACGGCAAGATTATGTTTTTCCGCAATAGCATTGATTTCATCAAAATCAGCGCACTGACCATAGAGGCTGACCGGTATAATCGCCTTAGTTTTGTCCGTGATAGCTGCTTCAATCTTTTTCGGGTCGATATTGTAACTTACCGGATCAATGTCCACGAATACCGGCGTTGCACCGACCTGCGCAATAACTTCACCTGTGGCAATATAAGTAAAGGCCGTGGTAATCACTTCATCACCAGAACCAATGTTTAAGGCCATCAAGGCAATCTGCAAAGCATCCGTGCCACTTGCACAGGTAATGCAATATTTCGTACCGACATAAGCGGCCAGTTTTTCTTCCAACTCTTTGACTTCAGGGCCAAGGATAAATTTGCCCGAAGCCAGCACATCTGCCATTCTCTTGTCCAGTTCGGTTTTAATCGAAGCCTGCTGGGCAGCCATATCTACAAAGGGAATCATATTCAGCACCTCTTATTTTTCATTCAGTTTCACATGGACACCGCATCGGTCACAATGCAGTTCCTGCGCCTCAGCATCTACGATAGTATCACCGCAGGCACACATATACCCTTTGATTCGCGCCGGATTGCCATACACCATAGCATAATCCGGCACATCCTTCGTCACCGTAGAGCCTGCACCTACGAAAGCATTCTTACCCAGGGTTGTACCACAAACAATCGTCGCATTCGCGCCGATACTTGCGCCACGTTTTACGATTGTATCTGCATAATCCTTCGATGTATTACGGGGATATTCGCAACGCGGCGTACGCACATTCGTAAACACCATACTGGGGCCGCAGAACACGTAATCCTCCAGCTGCACGCCTTCATAAACACTGACATTGTTCTGAATCTTGACCTTGTTGCCGATTTTTACATCATTGGCGACAAAGACATTCTGTCCCAAGTTACAGCCTTCACCGATTTCCGCACCGCCCATTACATGGGAAAAATGCCAGATATGTGTGCCTTTGCCGATTTTTGCCCCATTATCTACCACTGCAGTTTCATGGGCGAAATACTCTTTTTCCTGTGCCATATTCAGTCTCCTTATTTATCAAATCTTCCGGCAAAATCCGTAGAAGCTACATCCGTCAGCGGCAATTTTACCGGCTGGCCTGTGGCAGCGGATTGATAAATAGCCAAAATCATTTCTACGGCATTGCGGCCTGCCACTGCATCCACATAAGGTGCACGGTCGCTTTCGATAGCGTCCATCATATCGGCAAACAGACTGGTATGCCCGTTACCATAAACATTGCTGGTGGCTTCTTCCAAGCCTTTATTGGCCATATCCGCTTCGGTTTCATCC
>CADBYQ010000124.1 GCA_902798865.1 Pseudoselenomonas ruminantium
TCCTATCGTGCAAGTTATGATTGTAACGGAAAACGCGGTTTCTTCATGTCCTGTGTTCCTATTTGTTAACCCCCAACGGCAAAATGACACAAAACAGAACAAAGCCCTTGACTTTTATGTGGATTTCTGATATAATGAAAGCACAGTATGGTTTCAACATTATTCTCAGGACGATCTACGGCAGGCAGGTGAACAGGAATGCAGAGGCAGCGTGGAGCGTTAAAAATAGAACCGGAAACAGACCCCAGTGTCCCTCAGCAGGCAGTGGCATTGAAGTATGATATGGAGCAGGATACTGCGCCGCGCGTGGTTGCCAAAGGGCGTGGTCATGTAGCGGAAAATATAATGGCTGCTGCGCAGAAGAATGCGGTTCCTGTTTACCAGAACAAGACGTTGGTCAATATGCTTATGCCTTTGGAGATAGACCGTGAAATTCCACCGGAGCTTTATCGTACGATTGCCGAAGTTATGGCCTATGTGTATCGTATTGACAAAAAAGCGAAAAAGAATCAGCCTGAGACGAACCGTTAATCCAGTAGGTGTGAAGAAGGGCAGACCATGAAGAATCAGATTCTGGGAAGTCAGGGAGAGCAGGCTGCTGCAGATTTTTTGCAGCAGCAGGGTTATAAGATTTGTGCCCGTAATTTTCGCGTGCCTGTGGGAGAGATTGACATTATCGCTCGTCAGGGGGAAGTGTTGGCTTTTGTTGAGGTTAAGACCCGGCATGGCAATCGCTTCGGGACACCTGCGCAGGCAGTAAATATTCATAAACAAAAGAAAATAATTCAGACCGCCCAATGGTTTTTACGGCAGAAGCATTTAGAGGATAAGTGTTTCTGCCGTTTTGACGTGATAGAGGTTTATGCCCGGGCAGAGGGAAAGTGGCAGGTAAGGCATTTACCAGGGGCGTTTGAGTGTTGAGAATCAGGGAGGGATTGGATGTTTGCACGGACTTTTGGAGCAACGACTTTGGGCGTAGACGGGCTGATTATTGATGTGGAAGTCGATGCAGCCGCGGGCTTGCCCGGCTTTGATATTGTAGGGCTGGCAGATGCTTTGGTAAAGGAAGCAAAAGAGCGGGTACGTACGGCGATTCGCAATTCCGGGATTCAGTTGCGGCAGGAAAAGGTGACGATTAATCTGGCGCCTGCTGATGTACGCAAAGACAGCTCTGGACTCGATTTGCCGATTGCTGTGGGGCTGCTCGCTGCTTACGGCCTGATTTCAGCAGAAACCTTGGACAAGTATCTTTTTGCGGCAGAACTTTCGCTGGAAGGAGAATGCCGCAGCATTCGGGGAATCCTGCCTATGGCGGTAAAGGCCAAGGAGGCAGGCTTTCAGGCGATGTTTGTCGCCCGTGATAATGCCAACGAAGCCCTGCTTGTAGACGGGTTGGAGGTTTATGCGGTAGACAATCTGGCACAACTGGTGGGCTTTTTGACTGGGCAGGAACGCTTGCTGCCGGTAAAACCGCAAGCACCGATTCGGGAAGAGCGGGAATTTGCCGATGATTTTGCTGATGTGCAGGGACAGTTTCAGGCGAAACGGGCTTTGGAAATTGCCGCTGCTGGCGGGCATAATGTGCTGATGGTTGGGGCACCGGGCGCCGGCAAAACCATGTTGGCGCGGAGAATGGGCTCTATCCTGCCGCCGATGGGGGCAGAAGAAAAATTGGAAGTTACCAAGATTTATAGTGTAGCTGGATTATTAAAGGGCAGTGGCTTAATTGAGGAAAGGCCATTTCGCAGCCCGCATCATACAGCGTCTATGGCGGCAATGATTGGCGGTGGCAGCGTGCCAAGGCCGGGAGAGGTAACCCTGGCACATCATGGTGTGTTGTTTTTGGATGAGCTGCCGGAATTCAATAAAAAGACATTAGAAGTGCTTAGAGAACCAATAGAAGACAGGAAATTAACAATTTCCAGAGCTAATGCGTCCATAACTTTTCCGTCCAGTTTTGTGTTAATCGCTTCCATGAATCCGTGTGTATGCGGCTGGGCGCATGATGAAGAACATGAATGTAAATGCACAGATTATGAGATAAAACGGTATAAGCAGAAAATATCCGGGCCGCTGCTGGACAGGATGGATATACACCTTTGGGTGCCTCGCGTGAAATACGACGAACTTGCCGCAAGGAAACGGGCGGAATCCTCTGCGGAAATTCGTAAGCGGGTGGTGGCGGCAAGAAAAATCCAGTTGTCCAGGTTGAAAAAATATCATCTGTTCTGCAATGCGCAGATGAATCATGCGCTTTTACAGAAACTCTGCGTATTGGAGCCGGCTGCCCAGCAGCTATTGAAACAGGCTTTTCAGAAAATGGGCCTTTCCGCAAGGGCTTATGACCGGATTGTGAAGGTGGCCCGCACCATAGCCGATTTAGCAGGAGAAAAAAATATTCAGGCTGCACATATTGCAGAGGCCATACAGCTGCGAAATGACAGATGTCTTGAGGTGTGAAAGACAAAAAATGCGTGACAAGGCGACAAGAACAGTGTACAATAGGTGTTGCTGTAAATTTATGCATTAAAAGTGAGGAAAAATACATGACATGGTTTAAGTTTGTAGCTGGTGCCTTGTTTGGCATGGGAATGTTCCTCTTTCCCGCAGGCGAAGGGGAGGGCTTTAGTACCCCGGTAGGCTTATTGACTGAGTGGCTAGAGAAACTGATTACCGCCAATGCACCCTGGTTTTTGTACCTGTTGGTGGCGTTTTCGGCACTGGGAGCGCTGGCTTGCCGGTTTTATACGCCGAAATTTATTGCCCGGCGCAAGTGGGCGGCAGGTTTGTTTGCTGTTTCCTGGCCGTATCTGTTAACCCGTCTGGTGGCTTTGGCGGTGGTTATCTGTGTCGGCGGCGAAATCGGCCCGGAATGGATTCGGGGCGAGGATGTCGGCGGCAGCATGGTAGGGCTGTCGCGAACGCTGGTGGCGCTTGCCTTTTCCCTGAGTTTTGTCCTGCCTTTTTTGACGGACACGGGGATTATGGAATTTACCGGCGTGCTCTTAAAGCCGGTTATCCGCCCGCTGTTCCATGTGCCGGGGCGGGCATCGGTTGACCTCATTGCCTCCTGGCTGGCTTCATCGAATACGGCGGTGCTCATCACGGCCGGTCAGTATAACAGCGGCTATTACAGCCGCCGCGAAGCAGCGACCATCATGACGAATTTTTCGCTGGTGTCCATTCCCTTCTGTATGGTGGTGGCCGGAACCCTGCATGTGGAAAAATATTTCCCGCTGCTGTATCTGACGGTAACGGCCGTAGGGTTGCTGCTGGCGGTTATCGCGGTGCGCATTCCGCCGCTTTCAACGGTAGCGGAGGAATATCGCGGTGAACCGCAGCTGCGGGAGGAAGTACCGCAGGGCAATTCGCTCTTTAGTTGGGCCATTGCGGCGGCTTTGGAGCGGGCGGAGAAATTCCGTTTGTCGGTTGCCGTAGGTGTGGGCCTAGAGATGGCCGTGGGGATTTTATTTGACCTCATTCCCATCGTCATTGCCTGGGGAACCATCGGTACGCTGCTGGTCAACGAAACGCCCATTTTCCAGTGGATTGCTTATCCCATGGGACTTTATATGTGGGCAATTGGCATACCGGATGCGTTCACATTGGCACCGGCAACGCTGGTCGGCTTTATCGATATGTTTATCCCGGCCCTGATTACCAGCCAGGAGGCTGGCGAGCAGATTCGTTTCTTTATTTCGGCACTGTCGCTCGTACAGATTATCTATTTGACCGAGGTGGGCAGCATCATCGTCAAGAGTGATGTCGGGCTCGATATGAAACGATTGTTCATTATCTTTTTAGAGCGTACACTTATTGCCATTCCGCTTTTGTGGCTGGTGACGAAATTTTTTGTCGGTTAAAAGCATATTTATAGAAGGAATTTTTTGTTTCCTTACAGAATACTACCATAATGGATTAAAGCATTACTGGAGGGAGCGCAAATGTTAGCCGACTGGAAAAAAAATTTTGCTAATATTGACGATGCTTTTGCGCCAGTTTTGGTTTGCCGGAGGCATGTTAACGATTTCGAAGTCCTGCATATTTCTGCAGGGCTTTGTCGTATGTTCAAAATGAGCCGCGAAGACCTCTATGAATTCTTTATGCTGCCGATAAATGAGCAGATACATCCGGACGATTTGGTACGCGTGATGCGAATGGTGCAGCACGTTTTTCATCATCCGGAGGAGCTGCTGCAGTTTACGTATCGCATGGTTCTGCCGCGCAAAAAAGATGAATATATCTGGCTTATGTCGACCATTTATGGCCGCAAATTAACCGATGGTTCGGTTTTGCAGTACATTGCGAGCCTCGACATAACGGCTGAGCGGGAAGAACAGGAAAAACAGGCGGCGATTTTTACGCATACCAACGCCCTGTTGGAGCGGGTTTTGGCTACCACGCAGACGATGCTTTTCTGGAAGGATAAGGAAAGGCGCTTTCAGGGGGCCAACAAAGCCTTTTTGGACTATTATGATTTTCCTTCGGAGCAGGTCATTCTGGGGAAAACCGATGAAGAAATGGGCTGGCATGAGGAAGAAGAACCCTTCAAAAGTGACGAGTGGCGTATCCTGCATACGGGAGAATCGACTTACCGCGTCCGTGGAAAATGTATGAGTCATGGGGAAATGCGGGATATTGTCGCCAGTAAGAGTCCCTTGATTGAAAATGGTGAGATTGTCGGTTTGGTAGGCAGCTTTGAGGATGTGACCGATGAAACCCGCCATCAGGATCAGGTCGAACAGCTCAATGAACAGCTGCGGCAGGCACTCGATAAGGCAGAAAGCGCCAATCAGGCCAAGACGGCATTCCTCTCCAACGTGAGTCATGATATGCGCACGCCGTTAAACGGCATTTTGGGCATTACCGAGCTGGCGCTGAAGACCGATGATAGGGAAAAGATACGGGGGTATCTGCAAAAAATCATGACGGCAGGTTCCCTGCTGAAGGACTTGATTAACGATACGTTAGAACTTTCCCGTATCGGCAGCGGCAAGAAAAAGCTGGACTATGAGGTGGTGGAGGCAAGCTCTATGCTGGAGCGCCTAATTACTTCCATTCGCTCGGCTGCAGAGCAGAATGGAGTCAATTTCCATGTAGATTTGCCCTTTGACGAACTGGGCTTTGTGCGCACAGACCGTTTGAAACTGTCCAAGGTACTGCTGAATCTCCTGTCCAATGCCGTAAAGTTCACGCCTAAAGGCGGTGATGTATGGCTCTTGGGAGAGGTGCTTTCCTGCGATGAGCACGAGGCGGCCTGTCGGTTTACGGTCAGGGATAATGGCGCAGGCATGAGCAAGGAATTTCTGCCCAAGATGTTTAATCCCTTTGAACAGGAAAATGCCCTGTCCGTGCAGGGCAAGCAGGGGACAGGACTGGGGCTTTCCATTGCGAAGGAGCTTTTGGATGTTTTGGGCGGTACGATTGCGGTGGAAAGTGAGAAGGGCAAGGGAACAACCTTTATCGTGGAGGTTCGTTTTGAGCGTACGGAACGTATTGGCGAGCAGACGGCTATAGAGACGGAAATGGTCTGCCTGGACAATCGGCAGATTCTGGTCTGTGAGGATAATGAGCTGAATCGGGAAATCGTCACGACCATTTTGGAAATGAACAAGTTAAAGGTAATCCATGCGGAAAATGGGGAACAGGGGATTCGGTGTTTTATGGAATCTCCGGAATACAGCATAGAGGCAATTTTGATGGATATCCGGATGCCTGTTATGGATGGGCTGACGGCGGCGGCCAAGATACGGCAGTTAGAGCGGAAGGATGCCGCGTTGGTGCCCATTATTGCCCTGTCGGCCAACGCCTTTCAGGAGGACGTGGAAGATTCGCGCAAGGCGGGCATGAACGACCATCTGACCAAGCCCATCGAGCCGGTTTTGCTCTTGAATTGCCTGCAGCGGCAAATCGGCAATTATGAAGCACAGCGAAGGGGGCGGTGATGATGGAACTGAAACGTGAAGATATCAAAAGCTTGACGGCCATATTCCCCGGCAACTGTGCTGTTTATAAGCTGAATGACGGGACTTTGGAATTTTTGATGTCCTCCGAGGGGATGGAAGAAGTGGGGCATCGCACCGGCCAGGTATTTTTAGCGGATGTGCAGCTTGATTTATGTGCGCGGATATTTCAGAACGACCGCCGTTTTTTGCGGGAGGCCGTGGAACAGGCATTAACGAAAGGTTCTGCCGAATGCGTCTACCGCATTGGGCAGAAGGAGCGGGACGAATTTATCTGGGTGCATACCATTGTCAAATACATCGGTGAGCTGGAGGATAGCCCCGTATTGATACTGACCTTCCGCGATGCGGCGGAAAGCAATCAGGCCCAGCTGGAACTCTTAGAGGATATGGACACCATTGTCTATGTCTGTGATGTGGAAACCCAGGAACTCTTATATGCCAATCGGGCGGCGGTCAGGAACAGCCAGCAGCAGAGCAGCTACAGCGGGCATAAATGCTATAACTATATGTTCGGTAAAAACTGTGTTTGTGAGGACTGCCAGTTAAAACATCTGCAAATGGACGGCAAGCAGGAACTCGTGCGCCACGACAGTGAAAATGACCGTTATCTGAACATCGAAAAGAAGGGCATCACCCTCAGGCACCTCGACATGGGAGGCGGC
>CADBYQ010000125.1:0-6453 GCA_902798865.1 Pseudoselenomonas ruminantium
CCTGCACCGGAATATGTTCGGTAATGCAGACCACCAAATCCAGTCCGGCATCTACAGCTTCCATAACGGAGTCAGCGGCGAACCTTGCGGGTACATAGACCACGGAGGCCGTAGCCCCTGTTGCGTCCACTGCGTCCTTAACGGTGTTGAATACGGGAACTCCTTCTACAACTTGTCCGGCTTTGCCCGGCGTTACACCAGCGACAATCTTCGTGCCATAGGCCAGCATCTGCTTCGTATGGAAGGTGGCCTGTTTGCCCGTAATGCCCTGTACGATTACCTTTGTATCTTTATTTACTAAAACACCCATTTATATGGCCCCCTTACTGTGCTGCCTTGACCCGTTTGACGATTTCTTCCGCGCCGCCCTCCATGGTCGGTGCCATGATGACGTTGGCAATCGGAGAATCCTGCAAAATCTTGCGGCCCTGTTCCACATTGGTGCCCTCTAAGCGCACGACTACGGGAACCGGCAGGGACTTGCCATCATCCGAGATAATCTTGGCTGCTTCGACAATACCGGCTGCTACTGCATCACAACGGTTGATGCCGCCGAAGATGTTGACGAAAATGCCCTTGGCCTGACCGCCATCCAACATAATCTGGAAGGCTTCGGCAATCTTTTCCGGCGAGGAATCGCCGCCCACATCGAGGAAGTTAGCCGGCTCACCGCCATAATGCTTGATGATATCCACAGTTGCCATGGCCAGACCTGCACCATTAACCATGCAGGCCACATCGCCGCCGAGGTTTACATAGTTGAGGCCCGCCTCCGCTGCGCGGCGTTCCTTGGGGTCTTCCTCGCTCTCATCGCGGAGTTCTTCAATATCCGGATGACGGAACAGAGCGCTGTCGTCGAAATTCAGCTTGGCATCGAGGGCAATCACATCATCTTCTGCCGTAACCACCAGCGGATTGATTTCGGCCAGCGAGCAGTCCTTGCCGACAAAAGCATTATACAGGCAGGTCATGAGCTTCGTCGCCTTGCGGATAGCCGGCTGCGGAATATTGATGTTATAGGCCATACGGGTTGCCTGGAACGGTGCCAGACCAATCACCGGGTCAATGTATTCCTTGAAAATCTTCTCCGGCATTTCGGCGGCGACTTTTTCGATTTCCATACCGCCTTCTTCCGAGCCCATCATGACCACGCGGGCCGTCTGACGGTCAATGACAAAGGAGAGATAATATTCTTTCTTGATATTGGAACCAGCTTCGATAAGGAGGCGTCCCACCTTCTTGCCTTCCGGGCCAGTCTGGTGGGTGACAAGCGTTTTGCCCAGCAGCTCGCTTGCATAATTTTTCACTTCATCAAGATTCTTGGCCAGCTTGACACCGCCAGCTTTGCCGCGGCCACCAGCATGAATCTGGGCTTTCACCACGACCACAGGAGTGCCGATTTTCTTGGCATTTTCCACAGCTTCTTCCACCGTGAAGGCAGGCAGTCCTTCGGGAACTGCTACCCCATAGGACTTCAATACAGCCTTGCTCTGGTACTCATGAATATTCATCAAACATGCCTCCCTGAAATTGGTATGACCTTTCAAAAAGAGAAATCTTCTTCTTGCTGTTGTTTATAATTGTATGCTTTTTTCTCATTTTTGTCTACTATTTATTATTTTTAGTCCTTCGGCCAAAGCACATAAACCGTCTGCGATTCCCACTTTTCCCCGGCCTTGATAATCGGCTGCGGGAAATTGGGATTAGCCAATGCATTGGGGAAATACTGCGTTTCCAGACAGAAACCGGAACGATGCGGGAATTCCACGCCCTTCTTGCCCGGCAGTCCGCCTTCGAGGAAATTGCCCGTGTAGAACTGCACGCCGGGCAGGGTGCTGTAGCAGGTCAGCGTCAGACCGCTGTTATCCGATTCAGCATAAGCCACCTTCTTGAGTCCGCCTTTGAGATAGTCAATCGGGCAATGCGGGTCATAGCCAAACATCCCCGGTTTCATTTCCACCATCACGGCTTCATCGCGGATTACCCAGTTGTGGTCATAACCCTTGCCCATAACGAGTTCATCGAAATCATCATCGATATGTTCGCCGATTCGCGTGGGCTGCCGCAAATCCATCGGCGTGCCTTCCACCGGCAGAATCCGGCCATCCGGCAGGGATTCGCTGTCCGCCCAGGTGTACTCATCGGCAAAAATCTGGATTTTCTGGTCGAGAATCGATGGCGATTCAAAGCCATCCAGATTGAAATAGCTATGATTGGTCAGATTGCAGATGGTATCCTTGTCGCTGACGGCTTCATACTTAATGGAGAGCTCATTGTCATTGGACAGGGAATAGATAACGATTACATCCATATTCCCCGGATAACCGGCATCGCCATCCTTGCTATGATAGGTCATGCGCACACCTTCATAGACCTCCTCAGCCTCCCAAAGTTCATTGTGGAAACCTTTAGAGCCGCCATGAATGTGATTCTGCATCTTGGAGCCTGTATTTAAGTCCAGCTGGTACTCCTGGCCGTTAATGACCGCCTTGCCCCCCGCAATACGATTGGCATGACGTCCTACAACGCCGCCCATGCTGGTATCATCCTTTTCATACGTCAGGGCATCGGCATAGCCCAATACGATATCCACCTGTTTTGCATCTTTGCCAAATACACGCCAGCCGACCAGCCGCGCGCCGTAGTTGATTACTTTTGCCTCTGTGCCTTTTGTATTGCGCAAGGTGTAGCAAAACACCTCACGACCATCGCTTAACTTACCAAAGGATTCTTTCTTGATGATTGCCATATCATTACCTCCCGGTATTCGACTACGAATTGCTCCCAATTCACCGCAATTCTATACAGTTTCACTTTACTCTTTCCTGTTTCATTTGTCAACCACCTGTGAAGATTCAATTTAATTTATCATTTTTGACAAAGTATGCTATAATATTTTTATTGGTTACATATTTATAAATGAAATTATTTTTATATTATTTCAAGGGGGATTATCAATTATGGCAACCGAGAAAAAAGCTTATGTATTCTTTAACTGCGATGAAGAAAAATCGCAAACATCCATGAACATCTTCTACAACAGCACGGTCTACAACGCTACCAAGAAAGCCCGCAAGGAACTTCTGGCCAAAATTGAAGACGAAGTTGCTGCCGGCCGTGTTCATGTTGCCGATGGCAAAATGGATACCGTTAGTAAGGAGATTCTGGACGGCGAGCCCACGAAAGCCAGCAAATACCTGCAGTTTGGTGCCATCGAAAGCTTCGCTATCGTATAAATTACGCATAACAAAAGCCCGGATAAACATTACGCGAAAATGTTTATCCGGGCTTTTTTGCGCCCACTTTACGCAAAGGAAAAGACTTTTTTTACCTCCAGCAGGCTGTCCACAATTTCATCAGCCTTGCTTAAATCCTGTTTGCCAGAATTCGGATTGCGATAAGCCACACAGTACATTCCGGCCCGTTTTGCTGCCAAAATACCATTGGTGGTATCCTCAATCACCAGACATTCCGCAGGGGCAATCCCCAAACGCTCCGCACTGATTAAATAAATCGCAGGATTTGGCTTGCTCTCGGGCAGTTCTCCACCAGAAAGGATAGAGGTGAAATACGGACGAATGCCAAAGCTGTCCAGCACAGTATTCATCACCCGTACATTGGAAGAAGTCGCCAATGCCAGCGGCAGACCCGCCGCATGCAGAGATTTTATCAAATCCACGCTGCCCGTTACCGGCGCAATTTCACCGCTTTGCAGTATCTCTAAATAATGGCTATGCTTATACGCTGCCATATCTTCCGGCTGAATATCCGTACGCCCGGCTTTGGCAATGGTTTCACCAAAAATAGCGCCGCTCGTACGTCCCATATAATGAACCAAATCCGCCTCATTAAATTCCAGACCAAAATGCGCAAAGGTATCCATCTTCACCCGGCTATGGATAGGCTCGCTGTCAATGATTACCCCATCCATATCGAAAATTACTGCTTTAATGTTTTTCAAAAACCCTGACTCCTTTTAACCAGTCCCATAAAACTTCCTACATCTATTGGTTTCGAGAAATAATATCCCTGTATCACCCGACAGCCGATTTTTTCCAAAAAATCCACCTGTTCCTTGGTTTCTACGCCCTCAACCACGACTTCCATCCGCAAATGCTTGCCCAATTCCACAATGCTTTCCAGAATAGCACCTGCACGGCTGGATTTATCCACTTCCTGCACAAACGCCATGTCAATTTTGAGCACATCCACAGGTAAATCCTTGAGCATCGAAAGCGAGGAATAACCGCTGCCAAAATCATCCATCAACACGGAAAAACCATGCCCCTTAAAGGCCCGCACCATAGCAATAAGCTGATGCGGATTATCCATATAGGCACTCTCCGTAATTTCCAGCTTGAGCAGATTGGTCGGCAGGTCATACTTCTTCATCAGCCCCTGCAGATACTCCAGCAAATCCTGACTGTAGAAATTCAAGCGCGAAAGATTTACCGAAATCGGCACCGGTTTAAGCCCCGCATCAATCTGGGCACGCAGGACCTTGCAGGCCTCATCCCAGACAAAGCGGTCCAGACGCACAATAAAACCATTCTTTTCAAAAATCGGAATGAATTTTCCCGGGCTAATCTGCCCCTTATTGTAATTCCAGCGAACCAGAGCCTCCGCCCCGAAGATGCTGTTGCTTTCCGTTTCATAAATCGGCTGCAGGTTGATGTAAAACTGACCTTCCTGCAAGGCGTAATCCATATTGCGGACAATCATCTGTTCCTCAATCATCTGGTCACGCATGGCCTTGTCATAGTATGCAAACCGCGTCATATAGCGGCCTTTAATCCGATTGAGAGCCATGTGGGCGCGATCACACATTTGATCAATCGGCAGGAAGGCATTGTCCACGGGATAAATCCCCGCATAAAACAAGACATTGTGACTGATGCCCAAAGACTGAATGGTGCTGTCCAGTCCGGCAATAATCTTACTCATATCCAATTTGTCCGTGGGAACGCAGAGCACAAAATGGTCTGCCTCAATCCGGGCGCACAGACCCTCTTCGCCCACCACCATATTGAAATAAAAGGCAGCTGTCTTCAGTATAAGATTTCCCGTCTCAATGCGGAACAAATCATTGATGACCTTAAAACAGCTGATATCCAGATACACTATGCTATAGCTCGTCTGATGGTGTTCCTGCATAAGCTCAGCAGATTTCCGGTAAAACGCCTCCCGGTTATAAATCCCCGTCAGCGCATCTTTTTCCGCATACTGATGCATTTCCATGAGCTGCCGGTTCTGCGCTACCTGCGCTACCCTGCGCCACTCAATCTCCTCACGTGCCATGACATTCCGTATCCGGCAGCGTACAATCGTTGGGTTGTAGGGTTTGGTGATAAAATCTGCCGCCCCCATCTCCATAGCCCGCGCTTCGCTGTCGCCATCGTTATTCGCGGTCATGACCACCACCGGAATACCAGCAAACTGGTCATTCCGTTTCATCATGGACAGCAATTGGAATCCATCCATTATCGGCATAACAAGATCCACCAGTACAATGCTTACTGGCTGCTGCTCAATAACGGTCATGGCCTCCTGGCCATTTTCCGCCTCGATAATCTGATATTCTTCCTGGAAAAACTGGGTCAGCACCACCCGGTTGATTTCCACATCATCTACAATTAACATCACCGGTTTGTCATCCACAATATCGCCTTCTTTACTGTGTGAGATTTACCACGCCCATAGGTACACTATTGTTATTATACTACATCGACCGGCAAAAATCCTGCTAAATGACAAAAGACTCTATCTCGTCTTGCAGGAACGAAACAGAGTCTTTCATCAAAAGCTTTATGTAAATTCTTGGCACCTTGCCGGCGCCGTAGGAATCTTGCCTGGAAAACAAGATTCATGAGGAAAAGAAAACTTAATATGTGATTAGTTTATCTTTTTCCCGTCAAGAAAGAAAGGACATTCGACCTCAAAATATCTTTTTTATTTGCGAAAAATAATATATAATGAAGGAAACAGCAATTTAGAAAGGACCATACTCTATGAAATTGGAATACTTTCTCGACCATATACCTGACGAAATCCTGCGTCAGACCACCCACAAGATTTACCTGCCCGGCGAAACCATAGTCCGCAAAGGTGAAGAAGCCAAGCATGTCTACCTTCTGCTAAAAGGTGAAACCCGTGTCAGCAATGAATTTGCCAGCGGCCAGCGATATACCTTTGCCTCGCTAGGCAGCTCCGACCTGATTGGCGACTTGGAAGTACTGGCCGGCCAAAAACTCTACTCCGCCTCCAATGAGGCTGTCACCACTACAGAGGCCATCGTCATGCGGGCAGAAACCTTCCTCCAATGGATGCAGATTGACAATGACTTTGCTCTGGCCGTTGCCCAACAACTGGCAGCCAAAATGTACCCCACCTCCAACGAGGCCGGACGGATAAAATTCCTGCCCAGCCTCCACCGCCTGCACAGTTATCTGCTGA
>CADBYQ010000125.1:6481-7820 GCA_902798865.1 Pseudoselenomonas ruminantium
TTATCCTCCATACCAGCCGTCAGCAGATTGCCGATGATATTGGCACCAGCGTCAAGACCGTAAACCGCGGCGTAATCAAACTGAAAGAGGCGGGATTCATCTCCCTGCTCCATGGAAAAATCACTTTGGACAAAAAGCAGCAGCAAATGCTGAAAGAAACCTTCAGCGAAGAATAATCACAAAAATCCGTTCTCCTCGTGAGAACGGATTTTTGTGTGCATACAGATAAGCTTAGAAGAAGTAGCTCAAGCGGGCATACATCGTCTGCGTCTTTCTGTCGTTATTGAGCTGTTTGCCGTTGAAATAGCCCAGCGTCACCAGCGTATTCTTGAAGGGGATATAGGTTGCGCCCAAATCCCAGCCCTTGACATTGGCTGCTGCACGGGTAGTATCAAACGTCGGTGCCAGAGATACATTAGCGCCTACATGACGATAGCCCAGGAATGCGCCCCAGCTGCCAGCATTGACCTTATTGGCCTTTTTGTAATCGAGCTGTACACTGGCCGACTTGTTATAGCTGTCTGCCTTAGTGTTTTGCGCATAAGCACCGCCCAAAGCCCAAATCTTATTGAAGGTATACTTGCCGCCTACAGACCAGATATGGGCATCTTCATCATTGCCGCTCTTGCTGTAATTCACCGTCTTGAACACCGTGCTGTTGAAGTGACGATAGCCGACGCCAGCAAAAATTTTGTCCTTTTCATAGTTGACCTGAACGCCCTGATATCCTGCATGGTCCTTTACATCAGCAGCATTGATAAAGCTGTTGCCCTGACCAGCGATATCCCAACGGCCAGCCTCCAGAATAACCTTCACGTCCTTACCAGCCGTAAGCTGTGCACCGCTGAAGAAATTATCCATCACCAGACCATCATCATTGGCCGAGAAAAACGGCATCTTACCAACTTTGATTTCCACATTATCGTATACACCATCGGCATAAACAAAGGTCAATGCTGCATTGCCAGCCGTATCGTCCTTGGCATTGCTCGTAGCCGTCAAACGCGCCTTCACTTTCCAATTCTCATTGATTTCTGCCGTGGGCAGCAGGCGAAACTGCATCGTCGCCTTGGTCGTCTTGGCGGTTGTACCATCTGCCTGCTTGTCACGATAATCCCAATAACGGTAGCGAGCTTCGCCGTTCCACTTTACCTTATCGGCATTGCGTTCCAGATTTGCTACGCGGACACCCAGATTGCTGAGTTCCTCCCCGAACTCAGCCGCCAGCTTGTCCACCAGCGCTTTATCTGCACCATTGGTGTTTTTGGCCATAGCCTTGGCCACCATCTGTGCCATTTCATAACGCGTGATATTACGATTGCCCTTGAACGTGCTATCG
>CADBYQ010000125.1:7830-8303 GCA_902798865.1 Pseudoselenomonas ruminantium
CCTTCGATAACACCATCCGCAGCCAGCTGGCTCACCGCATCATAAGCCCAATGATCAGCCGGAACATCCGCAAACGGATGGGCAGCAGCAAACGTAGTGCTGGCAGCACCAATAACCAACGCCGTCGTCAATGCTGCACTAAGAGTCTTCTTCATTACAATTTTCTCCCTTGATTTCGATTATGTCCACTGTCAATATACACTCCCCGTTGTATTCCTTGTTTACCGGAGGATTTTCCACTGATAGCGAACACATATAGTATTGTAACAAAATATCTGCTATTGTGCAACTATGTAAACAACAAAAAGACCTCCACCATAGTGGAGGTCTTTGTTGATTGCGTATACTCTGCTAATCGAAGGATTAGAAGAAGAACTGCACACGACCGAAGAAGTGGTCATATTTTTTACCGGTACCACCGATGTCTTTGGTCTTGCCATAACGAAGGGTACCAACAACATTCTTGAAGAACG
>CADBYQ010000125.1:8388-11120 GCA_902798865.1 Pseudoselenomonas ruminantium
ACCCGCTTTTACAACATCCCAGGGATTAGCAATCATCGCGTTCTTGCCGAGGTGGCTGTAGGCAACCCATGCACCCCAGGTTCCTTTATTTTCTTTCTGAGCGCCCTTGTAGTCTAATTCCAGACGACCGGCTTTCTTCTGAATATCCGCGTTATTGTTGTAAGCATAGAAGCCTTTCACGCCAATATTCTTATCGAACTGGTAGGAATCATCTTCAATGATAATGTTCATCTGATCCGTAGAATTGCCATCATTCTTGTATTTAAAATCACCATCATGAGCCTTTACATGGTGCCAGGCAAGACCGCCCTTGTATTTGCCGCTGGCATATTGAACGCCAACATACTGATAGGAACCGGACTTACGAATATCCTGAGCAGGTTTGGACTCCAGACTGTTCTTGTTGAGACGACCAATACCCACGATACCTTTTATCTCCTTACCATAGGAGAGTTCAACACCAGAGTACTGGGTATCAGCCACAGTATCATTGTTAATCGGAGCAAATTTACCCAGTTTAACCTGGAACTTATTATAGTTGCCCTGTGCCCAGATACGTTTCAGCGTGACCTTGCTGTCATCGCCGCCCTTATCGTTGATGCCGCTATCATTATTTGCATAAGTAGTAGCATCCAAACGAGCTTTTACCTTCCAATGGTCGTTAACCTCTGCAGTAGGTTCAAGACGGAACAGCAGGGGACCGGACGACTTCGTCGTACTGGTTCCATCATTGTACTTTGTCTTATCATGCTTATACGTGTAACGAGCTTCGCCGTTCCACTTAACCATGTCCGCGTTGCGTTCGAGGTTAGCTACGCGAACACCGAGGTTGTTGAGTTCTTCTGCGAATTCAGCAGCCAGTTTGTCAACCAGAGCCTTGTCAACGCCGGAAGTGTTCTTAGCCATAGCTTTAGCAACCATCTGAGCCATTTCGTAACGGGTGATGTTACGGTTGCCCTTGAAGGTCGTGTCGCCATAACCTTCGATAACGCCATCAGCAGCCAACTGGCTTACAGCGTCATATGCCCAATGGTCAGCAGGAACATCGGAGAACGGATTTGCAGCAGCGAAAGTTGTGCTTGCAGCGCCAACAACCAAAGCGGTCGTCAAAGCAGATACGAGAGTCTTCTTCATGAGAATCTCCTCCTTCAAAAATAAAAATAACACTCGTCTTGAAGAAGGAGCAGCTTATTGAAAGTGTCCATGTTTCCTTAGCAATCGCTAATCCCTCTTTAAGATAACTTCTATTCTATCACAGACGAAATAATATAGCAAGAATAGATATTAAAAATTTTATGATAATTCTTTTATTTATACCAGTCAAAATCCAGAAAGAATACCAAAAAGACCTCCACCGAAGTGGAGGTCTTTATTTGTTGCATATAATCTGCTAATCGAAGGATTAGAAGAAGAATTCAACACGGCCGAAGAAACGATCAACCTTCTGGCCACCCTGGATCTTCTTGTCCTTGCCGTAACGAAGAGTCGTAACAATGTTCTTGAACGGCGTGTAGTTAGCACCGATTTCCCAACCTTTTTCAGTCGGTTTCGTTGCATCCCAAGGATTAGCAATCATAGCATTGATGCCGAGATGGCTGTATGCAAGCCATGCACCCCAAGTGCCCTTGTTTTCTTTCTGAGCGCCCTTGTAGTCTACTTCGAGACGAGCAGCTTTCTTCTGGATATCAGCGTTCTTGTTGTAGGAATAGAAACCATTTACGCCAACATTCTTGCTGAACTGATAAGCAGCTTCAACGCCGAGGAGGTTCATCTGATCAGTCTCACCATCATTCTTGTAGTTGAATCCATTGTCATGAGCTTTTACATGGTGCCAGGAAAGCATGCCATCGAATTTGCCCTTGTTGTAGCCAACGCCAACATACTGATAAGAACCGGACTTACGGAAATTCGTCAAAGCAGCAGTATCGATATCAAAGAGGTTGTCTCCCTTCTTGTTGATACGACCAACACCAACGATACCCTTTACTTCCTTACCATAGGAGAGTTCAACACCGGAGAACGTGGTATCAGCGAAAGTGCCATTGTTGATCTGAGCGAATTTACCCAGTTTAACCTGGAACTTGTCATAGTCGCCCTGAGCCCAAATACGCTTCAGTACAACTTTATCGCTGTCATCTTTACCAGCATCGCGGCTAGCATGAATCGTAGCATCGAGACGAGCATTTACATGCCAGTGATCATTCACTTCAGCAGACGGCTCGAGACGGAACAGGAACGTGCCTTCCTGATCAGTGGTATCGCGGTCGCCGTCCTGACCTTTGAACTTGTTATGCTTATAAGTGTATTCAGCTTTGCCGTTCCACTTAACCATATCAGCGTTACGTTCGAGGTTAGCTACGCGAACACCGAGGTTGTTGAGTTCTTCTGCGAATTCAGCAGCCAGTTTGTCAACCAAAGCTTTGTCAACGCCGGAAGTGCTCTTAGCCATAGCTTTAGCAACCATCTGAGCCATTTCGTAACGAGTGATGTTACGGTTGCCCTTGAAGGTCGTGTCGCCATAACCTTCGATAACGCCATCAGCAGCCAGCTGGCTTACAGCGTCATATGCCCAATGATCAGCAGGAACATCGGAGAACGGATTTGCAGCAGCGAAAGTCGTGCTTGCAGCACCAACAACCAGAGCGTTCGTCAGAGCGGATACGAGAGTCTTCTTCATGAGAAACTCCTCCTTCAAATAAATAGAATTAACATTCGTCCTGAAGGCGGAATAG
>CADBYQ010000126.1 GCA_902798865.1 Pseudoselenomonas ruminantium
CGAAGATTTATAACATGATAAGGAGTTGAATATTATGAAAGAATTTAACAATGCTAAAATGACGGAAGAAGAGTTAGACCAAGTGGCGGGCGGTCAGAAGTATATTGTCCTTGATCGCCAAGCAGATGGAAAAATAGTATACGATAAGTATGGTTTTGAAGGTGACATTGAAGCAGCAAAAGCATTATTACGAGGCGAGTCAGTGTCTGGAGTGTCTTTCACCAGTTCTTCCGGACATGGCGGTGTAAAAGCAGATCAGTTGGAAAGATTCATACAGCGTAGGCGGGAAATGGGATATGTAGTCATAAAAAAATGGGAACTATAATGTTTCCTCAGTGACGGATGACAGCTATAAAAACGCAAAAGAAGTCCATAGTCTCTACGGTGGCTCGTGTGAAGGGGGCTGTTCAAATTGTGCAACAGCCCCCGTTTTTTTGAAAAAAACCTAGCCAAGCAGGAACTAAGCGAGAGTTGTGTAAATACTATGTGGAGTATCTTTGACAATATGCAATTCACACGAAAAGAGGCTCACTATGAAAAAATTAGTTAAGCTCCGTATTAAACATAGCAAGTTCTTTGGATTATCGAAAAAAAAACGCATTTTGTTGCTTGCCCTTGGGTTAAGTTTGTGTTCGGGAAATGTCTTGGCTGCAACGGAGACAGAGTTCCAAACGCCCGAGTATTACGCGAGTTTCGGCTTGGACGTTATAAATGCGGCTTCGGCTTATGCCAAAGGCTACAGCGGTAAAGGAATCATCCTCGGCGTATGTGATCAGCCGGCGAATTTCCTCCATCCCGAATTTACAAGCAAGAATTTTGCCAAAATGTTAAGAGATTCATGGATGATAGGCGGACAGCCAGGAGTGTATGACTGGAGTAAACTC
This sequence comes from Pseudoselenomonas ruminantium, assembly GCA_902798865.1. Taxonomy (GTDB): domain Bacteria; phylum Bacillota; class Negativicutes; order Selenomonadales; family Selenomonadaceae; genus Selenomonas_A; species Selenomonas_A ruminantium_L. The sequence goes on from CADBYQ010000126.1 coordinate 885, forward strand.
AAGCACGGCACACATGTTGCCGGAATCATGGCAGCCAACCGTGATGGTATCGGTATGCACGGCGCAGCCTATAATGCAGGCCTTGCCGGAACTCCACTATGGTTTGATTTTGGAGGCAGTCCCAGAGGCGAATTCGATGAACCTTTTGAACCATATTATTCTCATGAGGACATAAAAATCATCAATAATTCCTGGGGTGATTCCATTTATTTCGATGAATTCTTTCGCAACCGAGAAGGCACACTCCCAAACACATTGGATAGTTTGAAGGTTTTTGGTCATAAGCTCATGCCGTATTTGTCGGATGCGAACATACACTTCTTCAACTCTGTTGGTACTGCTGTGGAACGAGGAAAGCTCCTAATTTTTTCGGCAGGCAATGCCGGGCATACCACGCCTGTAGTAAACTCCCTTTCGGGCTGGTTCTACGATACGGCGAAAAACAATCTGCTTTCTGTCACGGCACTCAATAACAATTTGGATACATATACTCGTGGTATGTCGCGGCAAGCCGATGGCAGTATAAGCGGTGATTGGATGATAGCAAATTTTTCCGACGGGGCGAAATATGCGGAAGAACACACCTTGGCAGCACCGGGACATTGGATTCTTTCGACCAATGCTGATTTTGCAAATACGGGAACAAATTACATCCTCATGGAAGGAACAAGTATGGCGGCTCCATTCGTTTCCGGAGCCGCAGGCTTGGTTGAGGAAGCCTTTCCTTATATGAGCGGCAAGCAAATTGCCGATACGCTTCTAAGTACGGCAAACAGTAACATCAAACCAAACAAAAATTATTTTGTTACTGAGCAATATGATGGTGATGGCATCGTTAAGTATAATATTTTTTACTTTGACGGACGGAAACGCACAACAGATGAGACTATCGCCGATGTGAAGTCGCGCGCACCGGACTTGGAATGGCCGGATGAATTGGAAACGCACGCTTACTACAATGTGCCGCTTCAGGCATTTATCGGTCAGGGAGTGGTTGATGCGGGCAAAGCGGTGAACGGCCCCGGAGCACTGAATGCGCGGCGGCTCGCCTCTGCCGATGTTACCGACGCTTATTCCGCTGATGGCACCAAAAACGTTATGTACCCCATCGATACAAAGGGCTATGATTCCACATGGTCGAACGACATCAAAGAAATCAAAGTGGGCAAAATTGCCGCCGGCAGCGCGGAGGCAGATTTGGCAGAGCGTTACAAATACTATGACACCAACTGGATTTCTAATCCTGATGCCGAAGCAGGCACACGTCGTTTTACAGAGCTTTATGTGAACGCATACAATAATGATGTGGAAAACAGCGGCATGGAGGGGCTTCATGTCGGTCTTATCAAAAACGGCGAAGGGCGTTTGTCCCTGACGGGGAACAATACCTATGAGGGAGCGAGCGTTGCCAAGGGCGGCACACTCTCCATTGACGGTTCAGTGGCAGGGGATGCCTATAGCGTAGAGAGTGGCACTATCGCCGGGCGCGGCACTATCGGTGGCACGCTCTACAATCGCAATATCGCCGTAGCGGGGGACAGTACGGCGAATGGCAACCTCACCATGCAGAATCTCGTCAGTACGGGAACGCTCGTTTCCCATGTGACGGCAAAAGACAACAGTCGTTTTATTGTTCACAATACGGCAGACGTAACGGGCAGTACGGTGCTGCTAAATAATGCGCTCCCAAATGAGAGCCGCACCGTGGTGGCGGCGGGGACGCTCACGGGAAATGTTGTCAACACGGTTGACAAGCCGCTGGCAACCACGGGGATGTTAAGCACCTATGGGACAGCAACGGGCAACACCTTGACGGCGACGGCAGTAGCCGCCAATAATTTGGGCGCTATGGACGGGCGGCAGGAAGAAACATATTGGGCAATGAATGCCATGTACAAAAAACTTGATGCTAATCGCCGTGAAGAAATGCGAACCTTATATAATCTGGATGCAACAGGAGCAAAAAAGGCTTTGTCGGAAATCTCGTCCGCCGATGCCCCCCAGATTATGTCACTTGTACAGCAAAATTCTCTCGTAGCGCAAGTAATCAGCGATCGTCTGAGCACAGCCTTTGCTATTTCAAATGTAGAGGTTCCCATGCCGGTGAATCATTTTGCAGACGATAACGAATCGGAAAACAAAATCACCATCCCTATGGAACTTCCCGTTTCTGTCGATCACAACGCTTGGGTAAAATTCACCAAGCACTGGGGAGAAATGAAAAGCGGTGCAAATTATCACGGGCAAGGCATAAGCGGCGGCTATGACAAACAGATAAGCCCGAATTGGCGGCTGGGCGCATTCGTCAGCTATAACGCTATGAGCTATGGCGCAGAATCTGCCAACGGAAATATCTATGATACCCGTTTTGGTTTCTATGGCGGCTATCATAAGGAGGCAAGAGATGCCTACATATACCTTGACTACGGTCACCAAAGGAATCGCCTGAATCGAAGTGTTCGCGGAAATACCGCCGCAGCAAAATACAACAGTAATCTGTGGGAATTGGGCGGTGAGTATAAATACGACCTGCATGCGAAGGACGGGAAAATCTGGCATGTCAGCCCCTACGTTGGGATGCAGTTTTCCTATCTGCAACAGAATGGTTACAGCGAAACGGGAGCCGGAAGCTACAACCATCATACAAGCGCACAGCATAATACCTATTTCGCCATGCAGACGGGAGTGGAGTTCAAGCGATATCTGTCGAGAGGCAGCTATGGAATGCGTTTGGGCGTAAAACACGCTTTTGCCGGAGCAGATCCGAATATGTCTTTCCATTACGAAGGGGATGCGACAAATCGTTATACACTCCCCAATAGTCAAGATAAGACACATTTTATCATGGCACTGTCCGGTAATACGGAATTTTCTCCCGGATGGCAATTAGATGGTGAGGTACGCTTGCAGAGGGGAAACCATGACAAGGATTTGTCAGCATCAGTGATGCTTCGGAGGGAGTGGTGATCATGTAAAGAGGAAAGCTTTATTCGGATCGTCGCAACGTGATGACAAGCATTAAGGGAGAGGCGTTGACCATGCTGAAAAAAATCTTTTTTCTTATAGCTTTTTTTCTCCTTTGGGGTTGCACTTCGGGGGATGCCAGGAGCGAAACCATCAGTGTTGACCTTACTGTGCCGGAAATTGCCGTCCGTCAGGATGTGACCTATGCCCAGTACATGACCTGGCCGGAAGCCAGATTGAAGATGGATTTGCTGTTGCCGATGGAGGGGGACAAAAAGTCCCCTGCGGTGATTTTCATCCCCGGTGGGTGGTGGGTTGTCTCACCGAAAGCAGCCGGCAGCCAGTTCACTTACAGGCTGGCTGAAGAAGGCTATGCCGTGGCTTCCATCGAATACCGCTTGATTGCCGCCGCAAACTACAGGGAAATTCTGGGGGATGTGAAGGCAGCAGTTCGATATCTGCGGGCACATGCCGAGGAATTGAATATCGACAAGGACAGAATCGCCGTCATGGGAGTCTCTGCCGGAGGGTATCTGGCTGCTATGGCAGGAGTCACCGGAGGCATCCGGGAGTTTGACTTTGGGGATAATATGGAGGAGAGCAGTCGGGTGCAGGCTGTCATCGACATTTTTGGTCCCACGGATCTCACACGGGTCGCTGCCGATTACTCGCGGGAAAAGCAGCAGAGTTACGCCAGTCCAGGCAGTCCCCTCTCTCTTTTGGTGAACGGTGCCGGGGGCTACAAAGGCAATAAGGGAGAAAGCCTTCTGGATACACCGGAGACCGCCACTGCTGCCTGCCCTCTGACTTACATTGGCAAAGACACCCCACCCTTCCTCATCATGCACGGCACAGCAGATACTACAATCTCCCCCAGTCAGTCAAAACATCTCTGGGAGGCACTGGAGCAGCAGGGCATCTATGCTGAGCATTACAGCATCGAGGGGGCGGATCATCAATTCAAATACTTTTTCCAGCCCAAGGCATTCAGCATCATCCTTAGCTTCCTGCATAAGGTTTTGTGATTGCTGAGGATTAAGATAAGTGAGAGAGTTACGAGCGAGGAGGTATGAATATGCAAAGGAAACGGATAGCAAAAAAATGGTTTTGCGGTCTGCTGACGGGCTGGCTGCTGATGACCGGGGCACCGGTGCCGGGGGAAGCTGCAGCGGTTGCCAATTCTTTTGATTCCCGTATTTACAGGAGCAGACTGGATCAATATGATACCATGCGGGTATATCATGTGGAAGGGGAGGATTATGTCCCCTATGTTTCCGTGCAGAGATATCTGCCGTTCTGGTATGGCAAGGAGATTTCCTTCCATTTGGATGAGGAGCGAAACCTTCTCACTGCCGTACGTAATGGCATCAGCGTGGAATTTAATGCAGATGAAGGCATTATTCGCTGCGGGGACTGGGATGCTTTTTTCGGCTCTTACGGCAAGAAAGCTTTACCCAACGGAATTTTGCACCCCAGTGAATTTAATGCGCAAGCCGTTTCCAGGAAGCATCCTTCCACGGAAACGGAAGCAACGGGATTTGACATAAATCTTTCGTCTTACGGATTAAAAATGACGGTGCATGAAGGACAAATGCTCGTGCCCTTTGCAGCCTTGCAGAATATCTTCGCTGTGCCACAGAGGAGAAATATTCTCTCTTTCAACGGCGATAACTTTTATGACATCAAGCGGCCCATCGGGTTTATTTATGGACATGACTTGAACCCCTATATCCAGTTGAACCCCTATGCCACAGACTACTATTCAGGTCGTTTTTCCAAAGAGAAGAATATCCCCCCGGCCTATGCCCGTTATGCTTATGGAACCACTTGCCTGTTGTTTGACCTCTACTATGGGCACAAACAGGAGAAAGGCATAGAGAACTTTGACAAATATCTGGAAGCAAACGGTCTGAAGGAAGGTCTTTTGTCTACAGATGCCGAGAAAAATTCCGAAGCATTTCTGAATTTGGTTTATAAGCTCTTTGACAGTGGTCATGACAGTGTGCAGCTTGGCCACAGTGTATTTGACACCGGCTCTTACATCAATACGGCAAAAGTCATAACCGCTTATGGCGGCGTAGAACCGATGCTGAAAGCCTTGCAAAAGCTCTGCTACAAGGTAGCGGATATGGGAGTTGATTTTGCGGCTGGCGAGACAGGCAACTACGAGCAGTATCAGCTTGCCTGCCAAGCTCTGCATCTCAACCCCATCCTACTGACTTATGTTTTTCGCGATGACAGCGGCTTGCCTTTCAAACATTGGTTAGCAGAGGCTCAGGAATATATGAGGGTCAGAGGCACGAAGGACGAGAATATCCAAGTGGAATTGGCGGCGGATAGGAAAAGGAGTGAAGACAACAGCCGTTTGTCCAAAATTAAAGAACATATGGAAGCACTCAAGCCAAAGGATTTTGGCACCTCCCGGGTGGATATCATCGGGGACACGGCTTTCATCTACTTCGAGGGCTTTGCGGAAACTTGCAATGAAAGCGCATTCTACTATCATCTGCCTGATAAAAACCTCTACGATGTCAGCACATTTGCCCTCTTTTATGATGCCTTTGC